>CALFOL010000305.1 GCA_937919915.1 uncultured Planctomycetaceae bacterium | reverse complement strand
CTGTCCCAAAGCCTTAGCTTCGCGATTCCCGAGTAACAGGTGAGCCGCGGTTGTAAGTCCGCGCTGCGTGCGGGTCTCCCGACCGCGCACATGATTGACCGAAGGTCTCTCCCGCGCGCACGAGCAGGCCAGAGAAATGCTGCCATGCAAGTGGAGACCTTCGGTTAAAGACAGGGCGGGGTCAGGAGACGTCAGGAGACCCGCGCCCATCGCTGCCAGCATAACGACCCGCCAAACGATAGAATCCCACCTTCGCCAGCGATTGCCCCGCGAAGTCGGCTTTCTCGCGTGACACGGGCTTGGTTTCTGCAGATGATTTGCCCGCCTGCCTTGCTCATTCCTGCCGAAGCCACCGATGAAACGGTTCACCTCGATCCTGTTGAACTTTCTGTTGCCTGCGTTGCTCCTCGGAGGTTCCGTTTACACCTTCCTTTTGCTCGGTAAGCAACCACCAAGGAAACCGCCGAAACCGCCTTCCAGCAAAGCGACCATAGTGTCCGTTGTGCAACCCGTCGAACACACGGGAGGTATCAGCATCAAGGCCACTGGCGTCGCGGTGCCGTTTCGAGAACTGCAGATTGCATCTCAGGTTTCCGGAAGAATCGTATTCAAAGCGGACGGACTGCAGGAAGGCCGCTATGTTGACGCCGGCGATACGCTGTTCAAAATCGATCGACGCGATTTCGAAATTACGATCGAACAACTGCAGCAACAAATCAAACAATCCGCGGCGATGGTGAAGGCACTGGAAGTCGAACTGTCCAACACCGAACGATTGGTACAGCTTGCAAACGAAACCGTCGAACTCGAACAGCGCGAGGTGGCTCGGATACAGCGGCTGCTGGCCACCAAAGCCGGCACAGAAGCAGATCTCGACCGCGTCAAACGTGGGGAACTGGAAAGCCGAGAAAAGCTGACCGACCTCGAAAACACGGCGCGGAACACAGTGGCCCAACTGGTAACGTTGAAACAAACGTCGGAACTGAACAAGCTGCAACTGAAACAGGCGGAACTCGATCTGGAACGAACGGACATCAAAGCGCCGTTTGCCGGAGTCGTCATTGCTGTGTCGGCCGAAGCGGACAGTGTTGTCAGCGCGGGAACGGCGCTGGCCGTCATCGAAGACACGTCGGCCGTCGAAGTGTTATGCAGCCTGCGAAACCAGGACGCCGACATCGTGCTGTCTCAACAGCTTGGCGACGATCAGACCGAAACCTCAGAATCCGCCTACGCCTTGCCGCCGCTGGAAGCCACGATCCGTTACGAACGCGGCGGACGAACATTCACCTGGCAGGGCGTGCTTGACCGACAGGATGGACTCGGGCTGGATGAGAAAACTCGCACGCTGCCCTGCCGCATTGTCGTTGATGCGCCGCGTCAGTCGGACGTCATTCCGTCCGGTGACAACTCGCGACCGCTGGCACTGGTGCGTGGGATGTTCGTATCCGTCGAACTCCAGGCGGCGGCACCAACGCCGATGCTGTCTGTCGATGAAACGGCCGTGCGTCCGGGGAAACGACTGTGGCTGATGCGTGACGGCAAGTTACACATGGCACAAATTCAAATTGTGTGCACACAGAATGGCAAGGCGCTGATTGATCGCAGCCGTGGCGGCTTGTCGGCGGACGATAAGGTGATCGTGTCACCCGTGCCGAATGCGCGGGAAGGGATCCCGGTGATGCTGAAGGGGGCGGAGAAAAAGAAGAAGCCGGGAGCGAAGAAACAATTATCGAATTCAGCCACGGACAAGAACGCGACCGTTGGTACGCAATGGGGAGTCGTAGGCCGGACCGAGCAAACCAGGGCGAATGCCGGAACGGCGAACGTCGGCGGAGAACAACTCTCCGTGACAGAGTCTCGATTCGCGAAGACCTGGTTTGTGCTGTTCCGGCACATACGGCGGCCTTGGTCCGGCCTACTTACTGCAGTTGGTCGCCTTTCGCTCCGCGAAAGAGCGTGCCGTATCGTTCTTTCGCGGAGCGAAAGACGACCATCGAGAGTCCTCGCATGAAGGGGATAGTCAAATGGTGCGTGAACAATTCGCCCGCGATGAACATTTGTATGCTGGCGATTCTGGCCCTCGGAGCGTGGAGTCTCACGCAGCTGCGCCGTGAGTTCTTTCCCTACACGGCTCTCGATGAAATTGAAGTCGAAGTCGAATATCGCGGTGCCAGCCCGGAAGAAGTCGAAGAAGGCATCTGCCAGCGCATCGAAGAAGCCGTGCGTTCTGTCGAAGGTGTTCGCCGCATCACATCACGTGCTCGCGAAGGCAACGGCCTGGTCACGCTGGAACTACAGGCTGCCGTTTCCGAAGCCGACGTACAGATGATCCTTGGCGAAATTCGTTCGCGAGTCGACCAGATTCCCAGTCTGCCGGCGTTGGCCGAAGAACCGCAAATCCGCCGCCGCGAGCCACGCACAACAGCGCTCAACGTGGGTGTCCTCGGGCCGGATGATGAAACGATAGACGGACGCCTTGCGTTGCGAGATGTCGCGGAAACTGTGCGCGACGAACTGCTGCTGCTGGATTCTATTTCGCAGGCGGAAGTACTCGGTGTCCCACGCTATCAAATCGACATTGAAATCTCAGAACACACGCTGCGACAACACAACCTCACGCTGCAGCAGGTGGCCGACATTGTTCGCCGTGAAAACGTCGAAATCCCCAGCGGCACGCTGAAAACGGAAAGCCAGGAAATCCTGCTGCGCGGCAGTAATCGGCAGAACCTGGGGGAAGAGATCGCTCATGTGCCGCTGCTGACTCAACCGAACGGAGTCGTGCTGACCGTGGCCGACCTCGCAACAATTCACGATGCCTTCACCGACGATTCCGCCATCAGTCGCATCAACGGTCGACCGGGTCTGCCGATCGATGTGAGTACCACTCAGACGGAAGACATTCTGGCGGTCCAGAAAGACGTCTACGAATATGTTCGCAACCGTGAAATGCCGGACGGCTACGAACTGATCTTCTTCCGCGACCGCACGGACGATGTGGAAGCTCGGCTGGCCCTGCTTTCCAAAAATGGCTGGCAGGGACTGATTCTGGTGTTCCTGATGCTGGCTCTGTTTCTGGAACTGCGGCTGGCGATGTGGGTGGCGCTCGGGATTCCGATTTCCATCGGCGGCGCGTGTTTTGTGATGCTGTACACCGGCCAAACGCTGAACATGGTATCAATGTTCGCCTTCCTGATGACGCTGGGTATTGTTGTCGACGACGCTATCGTGATCGGCGAAAACGTGTACGTGCATCGCAAGATGGGCAAGACGACCATGCAGGCTGCGATTGATGGCACTGTGGAAGTGATGCCGTCCGTCGTCACGTCCGTGCTGACGACGATGATCGCGTTTCTGCCCATGCTGTTCATGACAGGAACACTGGCACGTTTCACAACCGTGTTGCCAATGGCGGTGATCGCCATTTTGATGTTCTCGCTGGCGGAAGCTCTGACGATTCTGCCATCACACCTGGCTCACGACAAATCCTTCTTTACGTCGTCGCTCGCGTGGCTGTTGAACCCGCTGAAGCCGCTGTCGTGGTTGCTGGGAATCGCCAATCGCGCGTGCTGTGGAGCTCTCGACTGGGTGCAACGCACGTTCTACATGCCGCTGTTGAAATGGTCGCTGAAGTACCCGGTGATGGTGCTCAGCATCGCCGCGTCACTGTTGATCGTGACCGTGGGAGTCGTCCGGTCGGGCATCGTGCCGTACATCATTCTGCCGCGACTGGATTCCACATTTTGCACGGTCGTGATGGCCTTTCCCGATGGCACGCCGGAATCCGTCACGGATGCGGCCACCAAACAACTGGAAGACGCCTTCAACCGACTCAATCAGCAGTGCATCGACGAAAAGCTGACCGATAATCCCAAGGGCATCGCCACACACACTCACCGAGCCGTCGGCTACGGCGCCAGCACATATGGTGCTGTGTCGTCGGGAAGTCATGTCGGCAGTATGACGGTCAGCCTGATCGACACGGGAGATCGCCGCATCACCAGCCAGGAAATCGTGGCGCGCTGGCGAAAAGAAGCGGGCCGATTCGAAGGCGTCGACTATCTGTCGTTCGGCGCCGGCCCGCGCAGCATCGCGGCGGCGCCAATTGAATTCTCTCTGCTCGCTCGCAACGAAGATACGGATCAACTGGAAGAAGCCATCAACAAATGTGTGGCTCGTTTGGAACAATATCCCGGCGTGTTCGACATCTCGGCGGGCGGGCGACCGGGCAAGTGGGAATACCGACTAAAGATCAAAGACGAAGCTCGCACGATGGGCATTTCCCTGGCTGAATTGTCCAGCACGGTCCGAGCGTCCTATTACGGCGAAGAAGTCATGCGACTGCAGCGCGGTCGGCATGAAGTGGAATTGCGAGTCCGCTATCCCAGGGAAGAACGCACGTCCTTCGCCAGCTTCGACGAACTGCGAGTCCGTGGCGACGACGGTGCCGAACGTCCGCTGACCGAGCTGGCTCAGGTGGATCTGGGCCGCAGCTTTTCGACGATCAATCGCCTCGACCAGATGCGATCAATCACGATCAGCACCGATGTCGACGAAGACGTGGGCAATGCGTTTGAAATCACCAGCGATTTCAAAGCGAACTTCATGACGGAAATACAGCAGGAATATCCACGTCTGCGAGTGCTGTGGGAAGGTCAGCAGGAACAGACGAACGAATCGATGAACAGCATGTATTACGGCTTCATCGCAGTTATCGGAGCCATGTTTCTGCTGCTGACGATCGAATTCAAATCGTACGTGCAGCCGCTGTTGATTCTGGCCATCATCCCCTTCGGCGCGGTCGGAGCCATCGGCGGCCACATCATCCAGGGCCTGCCGTTCACGCTGTTCAGCATCTACGGCCTTGTGGCACTGTCCGGAGTCGTCGTGAACGATTCGATCGTACTCATCGACTTCATCAACAGCCGCTACCGCAGCGGCCTGCCGCTCAAAGATGCCATCCTCGAAGCCGGCGAACGCCGCTTCCGCCCGGTCGTGTTAACGTCGATCACAACCATCGGCGGCATGCTGCCGATCCTGATGGAAACCAACCGCCAGGCACTCGTCCTGATCCCCATGGCCACCAGCCTTGCTTTCGGCCTCATGCTGGCAACAGCCATCGTGCTGGTGCTGGCTCCGACGCTGTATTACGTGACGACTGTGTTTTCGGACCGATCAGTGGAACTGCCAGTCGGTGAGTCGGCATGACTCGGTCACATTGTCTGCCAGTGCTTACTGCTGACGGCACTCTGAACCTTCCGTGGCATCAAGTCTTCACTCTAACTCAATTCCACCTCTGCTATCCCTGCACCAACGTTCGCTGACGACTGAATCCAGCCTCCACCCAGCACCTTATCGCCGTCGTAGAACACCGCAGCCTGGCCGGGCGCGACCCCGATGATTGGTTCATGCGGCGTGATCACGGCGGTGTCTTCGCTGGTGAATTCGACGCTGCAGGCTCTTGATGCCTGCTGGTAGCGCACTTTGACGCTGCATTCGAACGAATTCGTTGGAGCATCCGTCAGCCAGTTTAAGCCATTGATGTGAACGCGATTGGCCGCGAGATCTTCGCGCTGGCCGAGCACGACCTGACGCGTTTCCGGGTTGATGCGGATCACGAAGCGAGGTTCGCCGAACGCAATGCCGAGGCCCTTGCGCTGACCGACCGTGAATTTTTCAAAGCCGGCGTGCTGGCCGAGAACGTTGCCCTTCGTGTCGACGAAGTCACCTTCTGTGCCCTCGACTCCACGATAGTTTTTCAGAAAACCGGCGTAGTCGTCACCAGGGACGAAACAGATTTCGTAGCTGTCCTTTTTCTGAGCGACCTTCAGACCCGCCTCTTCTGCGAACTTGCGAATGTCGGGCTTTTGATAACCGCCGACTGGCAGCAGGATACGGCTCAGCAAATCGCGTTCGATGCCGAACAGCACGTACGACTGATCCTTGTTGGGATCGCTGCCACAGTGAAGCGAATATTCGCCCGTGGTTTCGTCTTTGATGATGCGCGCGTAGTGGCCGGTGGCGATGTGGTCGGCTCCGACCTGTTGAGCGAACGTCCACAGCTTGCCGAACTTCAGCCAGTTGTTGCACTGTACACACGGGTTGGGAGTTCGCCCTGCCAGATATTCGTCGGCGAAGTAGTCTTTGATTCGCTTGAACGAATCGGAAAAGTTGAGCGAATGGAAGGGAATGCCCAGTTGGTCGGCCACTCGTCGAGCGTCCGCGGCGTCTTCGGCGCTGCAGCAGCCCTGTTTGTGAGCCGGCGTGTCCAGCACAGGCAGCAGCCCGCCCGGGGAAACGGCGCAGGCCTGCTTTTCTGTTTCGCCGGAACGCATGAACAGGCCGATGACTTCGTACCCCTGCCGATGCAGCAGTACGGCAGCCGCCGAACTGTCAACACCGCCGCTCATGGCAAGGACGACGCGTTTGGACATGGAATCAAGCTTTCGGGTGGTTAGAGTCACACAGATGATGTGCACACGATGCGCATCATCTGGAAATTCCGAGCGGTAGCTCGCATGGGCTGCGGGCCTCGAACAGAGGAAGAAGTCGAAAGGATGGCCGACCAGAGCCGGAAGTCAACCTGCCGTCAGCAGAACGGGATCAAATTCAGCCACGAATCTCATGAATCCGCACGAATGAATCGCAGCGAGCCGAACAGATTCGTGCGGATTCATGAGATTCGTGGCCAATCAATCGAACATGTTACCGGGTGAATGCCCCGACTCCCTGTTAAGCTAGACATATCAAAACGGTTTCGATGGTGACCTTTACGAAACAGGATCATGAACTTAGATCATCCCAAACTGGTCAACCTGCTGCGAATGGCGTACTCCGCGGAAAAAGCGGCTGCGTTGGCGTACACCGGGCACGCGAATTCGATCAAGGATCCGGAACAAAAGGCCGCCATCAAGCAGATTGAAGAGGATGAGTGGAATCATCGCCGCGAAGTTCTGGCGATCATACGGCGATACGACATTCCGGTTTCGAAGTGGTATGAAATCAAATTTCATGTGATCGGGCGACTCATCTCGGCGTGTTGCTATGTCATCGGCTGGTTTATGCCGTTTTACTTCGCCGGACGACTGGAAAGCGGCAACGTGTGTGAGTACTTCCGGATGATGCATTACTTTGAAGAAGTGGAAATCACCGACCATCACGCCACGCTGTACGAAATGGGCATCAAGGAAAAAGAGCACGAGATGTTTTTTCTGGAAAAACTGCAGTCACACCGGCTGCTGCCCTTCTTCGAAAAAGTGTTCGCGTGGGGGAAAGACCGCACGTTCAACGATGTTGATCTGGAAGCGAAGTACTCTATGGAAGCCTCGACCCGATATTGCCGTCAGGAGAAGTCTTAACTCATGCGACAGAGATCAAAGGTATTGCGAGCGAACGCTGGCGTGGGCTGCTTGTTGCTGGTCATGACGCTGTGCGGCTGCGTTGAGAATTTAGCCGAAGCACCGAGCAAAGATGCTGCATCCGCAGTTGCCCCGGCAGCGACACACGGCTTTCTTGGACTGACGTTTCAATCGATCGAGGAATCGCCGTTGACGATCACTGGTACTGTGCCGGCCAGCGGCGCGGAAGAAGCGGGAATTGCTGCGGATGATCAATTGACCGAGGTTGCCGGAATTCCCAACCCAAACATTCAGCAGATTTACGAAGTGATCGTCCAGACAACGCCGGGAGACGTGCTGCAAATCGGAATCCTTCGCGGTGAAGTGGAACTCACGTTGCCGGTGCGCCTGATCAGTCAGGAAGACGTGCAGAATGCTATGATCGCGACCCAAAGCGAAAAATAGCACCATACTGCAACTTCCGGATTCAATCCTGTATTCTGCGGCGATGATAAATCAACTCCCAACCTGCTGGCGTACGGCTCTCGCCGACGAATTCGAAAAGCCATACTTCCAGAAGCTGCAGAAGTACGTGGCCGAACAGCGAGCGGCTCATGAGGTCTTTCCGCCCAAAGCGGAAGTCTTTACGGCTCTGCGTCTCACTCCGCTGGACAATGTGAAGGCTCTGATTCTTGGACAGGATCCGTATCACGATGATGGACAGGCTCATGGGTTGAGCTTTTCCGTCCAGCGCGGCATCAAGATTCCGCCGTCCCTGCGGAATGTTTTCAAGGAACGCGAAAGCGATCAGGGGATTCCGCCGGCAGATCACGGTTGCCTCGAAGCGTGGGCGGAACAGGGCGTGCTGATGCTGAACACGGTGCTGACGGTTCGAGCTCACGAAGCGAATTCGCATCACAAACAAGGCTGGGAAGAATTCACGACGCGGATCATCGAAGTCGTCAACGAGCGCGCAGCGGTCGCGTTTGTGTTGTGGGGCAAGCCGGCTCAGAAGAAGGCCCCTCTGATTGACACGCGGCATTTGATTCTTGAATCGGCGCATCCGTCACCGCTGTCAGCCCGGCATGGTTTTTTTGGCCGTCGGCCGTTTTCGAAAATCAATGAGTATCTTGCGGCGAACGGACAGACGGAAGTCAACTGGGCTCTGTAGAAACACGGGCTTCTTCGAGTGGCTATCCGAACACCATCCATGCGGCTTTCAGGTATTCGGTTTCCGGATTGTTGCCGCCGACGGGATGACAGGGAGCAGCGCCGGATTTGGCGATGATCTGCATGTCTCGGGCCGCATGACGAGCACCCTTGCCGTCCTGAGCGGGCGAAGTTTCTTCGCCGGATTGTCGAGCGGCCGTGCATAGCAAACTCATGAACTCGGAATCCGGCAGCAGGCCGGCGCACGTACAGCTCAGGAGCAAACCGCCGGGCTTAACCAGCCGCATGGCCAGCCGGTTCATGTCAAAGTGCTTGCGTGTGCCGTCTTCGATTTCCATCCGCGTGCGGATCAGCTTCGGTGGATCCAGCACGACAACGTCGAACTGTTTGTTGGCGGCGACCATGTCACGCATGTAGTTGAACGCGTCCGACTGCACAAAGCGGACTCGCACCTGATTCAGGTTGGCATTATCTTTGGCCACCTTCAGCGGTTCTTCGTCGAGGTCCACACCGACGGCTTCTTTGGCCTTGCCGAGCTTCATGGCCTGCACAGCGAATCCACCGGTGTAGCAGCACAGATCCAGAACGCTTTTGCCTTCGCAGAATTCGGCCAGCTTGCGGCGGTTTTCGCGCTGGTCACAGAAGAATCCCGTCTTGTGGCCGCCCGCGAACTTCACTTTGAATCGGGTGCCGTATTCCTGGACGATCACTTCCGACGGACAGCCTTCGGACATCACAGTCGGCGGGTCAAAACCTTCCTGAGCTTTAAACATCGGACTCGTCTGAACAATCGTGTGTTTTGTTCCCAGCTGCGCGGCCAGGCGTTGCAGGATCGCGGTGCCCCGGCGATACATTCCCAGGCTGAATGCCTCGGCGGACAATACGTCGCCGAAACGGTCGATGACCAGGCCCGGCAGTCCGTCGGCTTCGGCATGGACGACGCGATACGTGTCTGTGTGGCCGTCCAGCTTCAGAACGTCACGTCGGAGCTGCACAGCGGTTTGCAGCTTGTGATCCCATCGTTCGTCCGTCGGCAGTTCGGGCTCTCGCCACAACATCCGCAGCGCCATTTCACTGCGGGAATTGTACAGCCCGTAACCGAGTAGCTGTTTCGTTTTGGTATACACGGCAACCAGATCACCGGGTTTCGCACCTTCGGCGGAATCGATCATCTTGCGAAACACGGCCGCGTGAGAAACTCGATTCTTCACCACAACGATCGGAATCGGCGCAGCGGGATCGGGAGCCAGGCGTTCGATTTGGCTCAGTTGTGCTGGTGCCGAATCAGAGGAATTGCTACCAGCCGCCTGCGAAAAATGTTGGGAACGTTTTGCCATGTTCTGGGTGATACATATCTAAAAATGCGAATCACGAATTTCACGAATAGAATGGTTACTTCGCAGCGGCGCCAAAGCCAGCCACGTCGCTGGCCATCGTGCATTTGCGGTCGAAGTGAGTGTACCCGCCATCGACGAAGATGATCTGGCCGGTGGTGTGACTGGAACGCGGCGACGCAAGGAACACGGCCATGTCAGCTAGTTCTTCGATCGTTGTGAAACGTTGGCCCAGCGGAATCAACCGTTCGATTTCAGACTTTGCAGCTGCAGGATCGGGCATCGCGTCGAGACACTTTTCGTACAGCGGCGTCCAGGTTTCTGCGGGCAGCACACAGTTGACTCGAACACCGTCCGAAGCCAATTCGACCGCCCATTCGCGTGTCAGGCCGTTGATTCCGCCTTTCGATGCGGCGTAGCCCGACGTTCCGCCCTGGCCGGTTTCGCACACTTTCGAACCGATATTGATGATACAGCCTTTCGACTGCTTTAATGCGTCGAGTGCGTAATGAGCCATCGCGTAGTAGTGAATCAGGTTCTTCTGCAGCGACGCGACGAACGCTTCCGGGCCGGCGTCGAGTCCCGCGCCGTCGTTGACTCCCGCGTTGTTGACCAGAATGTCAATCCGACCGAAGCGTTGCAGAGTTGTTTCGACCGCGTTGCGACACGCGTCGGTGTCCGTCAAATCGCCCTGAACGAACACGCAGTCTTTGTCCTGCGATGCGTATTCCGCTTCCAGTGCGCGGCCTTCGGCTTCACTGCGATTTACGTTGACTACTTTGACGCCTTCCGCGATCAACGAACGTACGATTCCAAGGCCAATGCCCTTGGAACCGCCTGTGACCAGAGCGACTTTGTCCTGAAGTTGAAGATCCATTGAGGTTCCCGGTACCGTCTTGAGTGCTGTTGTTCGGCACAGGATACCGCGGTCTGCAATCAATGGAAGCGGCAAACTTGAGAGAAGAACGTCACGCAAAGGCGCAAGGACGCGAAGGTGCAACGGAATCGCGTTGATCAGTACATCCTTTGCGTCCTTGCGCCTTCGCATCCTTTGCGTTTCATCCGTGCTATCCGCGTTATCCGTAGTCAAGAACGGAACCACGGATTTCACGGAAGACGCGGATGAAATTACTGTGTCGATTCTGGCAGAGCCACTTGGTCGTCGCTGGCGAGATACACCAGCAGGTCGCGGACCTGTTCGGTGGTGAAGGTTCGCAGCATGCCTTCGGGCATCATCGAGACATTCGACGTTACTAGTTCGTCGACGTCGTTCAGGTTGAGTCGAATCCTGGCGTCCAGAGTTCTCACGATGAGCCACTTGTCATCCTGATGCATCATGAAACCGTTGAACAATCGGCCATCGGCGGTCAGCACGGTGGTCAAACGATAGGCCGCGTCGATCTCGGCGCTGGGATCGATCAAATTTCGCAGCACGTAGTCCGGTTTCCTGCGGCCGGAACCCGTCAGGTCCGGTGCGATGGTGCCGCCTTCGCCGAACAGCGTGTGGCACTTGGCACAGGTTCGAGCAAACACCAGACGACCGGCCGTGGCGCTTCCCTGAGCCAGAAAGTCGGGTGACATGCGTTTTTGGTAGGCCACGATTTCATCCGACTTCAGCAGCGTGGCCGTGTCGTTGGCCCAGAGAGTTTTGATGCGACTTTGTAACTCGTCGACGTTGAACGATCGCAGTTGCTGTAGCGTGTAAGCCGAAACATCGCTGCGGTCGACGCTGCCGTCTTCGATGGCATCCAGCAGAGCATTGGCGAACGATTGCCTCGTTGCCAGGACACCAACAGCATCTTGCTTTTGCTGAGGTGTCAGCGATGCGTAGCTGGCGAGCAACACTTTCGTGGTTGCGGGCGAATTTTTCACGCCGAGTGCCAGAATCGCGTCGCGCCGCAGGGCGGAATCTTCGTTGACAAGCTTGTGCAGCATGTCGACGGGAGCTCCATCTTCAAGTTGCAGCAGGGAGGTCAGAGCTTCGCGACGATCCGCGTCATCTGAATCGTTGTTCATGACGGTGTTTCGCAGATTGCCAATAGCCTGCTTGTCACCGAAGATTGTTGCCAGCTTAACGGCGATCGATCGCAGTTGAGGATCCTTCGCTGTGGCAACTTCTGCGTAGAGATGCGACCAGGTTTGTGGAGGCTGTTGAGTGCCCAGTCCGTCGAGAGCTTCAACCGTTCCGAGCAGCAAATCGCGGCGAACGGCTTCCTTCTTGTGGCTGGCGGCGGCAGTGATGACCGCGTCGATCGCTGGAGATTCCTGATCGACCAGTCGTCGTGCGATGTACTGCCGGACCAACGAAAGTTTTGACGCAGCCGCCAGACGCAAAACCGCCACTGCGTTGTTCGGCACGGCCGGTTCGAGTCCATACCACGTCATCAGCGGCAGATACGGATCGGTCGCGTCTTCCGCGTGGCTTGTCAGAGCAGCAGCGATTGGCAGCCGATGTTTGTGTGGAAGCCGTTGCAGAGCACATGCCACTTCGAGCCGAACCTTGGCCGACGCATCGTTGGCCGCCAAGTGAGTGAAGCGGTCGATCGTTTCCGCAGAGATCGCGTCGTCAACAGAATGAGGCGACGTGTCGCAGGGCCGGTGGTCGACGAGAAATCGCACGGCCCATCGGCGAACGTGTTCGCTGCGATGATGGAGCAATTCGACAAGTTTCGACTGCGGCAACTCGCCCACGCAGTACAGCGTCCAAAGTGCTCGCAGCTTGTCCGTTTCTTCAGCATCACCCGCGAAGATTTCTCGCAGACGAGCAGTGGCCTCGCTGATGTCGCTACCGCCGACAGCTCGTTCGTGCAGCAGCCGCCGCGCGTGTCGGACGTACCATTCGTTGTTGTGAAGATGCAGCTCCGCGAGCTCCAGCGACGAACGCTGCTGCAGATTCGTCCGTGGCTTGTCGACGGTACCGTAGACGAATTTGTACACGCGCCCGCTGCTGCGATGACTGCCGTCGCTGTCGTGGCATTCGCCAAAGTCGTGCCAGTCGGAAATGTAAACTCCGCCATCAGGGCCGTACTTGATGTTCATCCCGCGAAACCACGGGTCGTTCGCGAACAACAAGTCTTCTGCATGTTCGCCGACGTAGGTCGATCGCTTCGGCCCCAGCCGGTCGTTGTTGACTCGACTACCGTGCAGGTTGTTCGTCAGAAACGTTCCGCGGTACTTCTTCGGCCAGTTGTCCGCCAGGTAAATCATCGCGCCGCAATGAGCGTGCCCGCCGCCAGCGACGGAGTGCCGGTGGTATTTGTCATCGTGGTGACCAGCGTCGTCATCTTTTGTCGGCGGCTTCTGGTTTTCGGGAGCTCGCGAGCTTTGCCAACCGCCGCCGCCCCAGTGCAGGTGATTCGCGATCGTCTGAATGCGACTGTAAGCGTACGGATTGTCTCGCTCGTTGGCTCGCCGTTCGCAATACATGCCGGGCACGATGTGCCACAGATGCGCGATCACGGTGTTGGCCGTGATCAGGTCGCCGTATTCGTTGAAGTCGGCTCCCCACGGATTCACCATGCCTTCCGCAATTTTTTCGAACACATGAGTCACCGGATGAAACCGCCACAGACCGCGTGTGATCTGCACGCGTTGGTCAGCCGGTGCGCCCGGTTTGCCGACGAGCGAGTTCGACGACAGACCGATGGCTCCATACAGCCAGCCGTCTGGTCCCCAATGAAAATTGTTCAGCACATTGTTGGAAGAAACCTGAAAGCCATCCAACATCACCTGCGGGGCAGAATCCGGCTGATCGTCTCCGTCGCGATCCGGGATGAAAGAAAGTTCCGGCGTGTTGGCGATCCACACTCCGCCGTGCCCCACGGCCAATCCGGTCAGGTATCGTCCCTTGTCGTAGAAGATCTTTCGTTTGTCGAACTGTCCGTCGTTGTCCGTGTCTTCGAGAATAACGATGCGATCTGTGCCGTTACCTTCTTTCCACTTAGGGTGCGAATAGTTTTCCACCACCCACAGTCGCCCGCGATCATCGAAGTCGAATGCAATCGGTCGCCGGATGTCCGGTTCGCCCGCAAACAGCGTCACGGAAAAACCGTCCGGCACAGTCATGCGTGCCAGTGACTCAGCGGGCGTCAGAGAAACGTCGGCCGGGTTCTGCGAATTGCTGACCCCTGTGGGGAGGTCGTCGGCAACAGCAGCAGCGAGAAACGGCAGGCTGAGCACCATAAAAAGAACTGACGGGCGCATGGAAAACGATCCAGTGGAATGGTTGGGGTTGCTTATGCTTCGCCACAGGCGCGACTGCAAGCAACGACAAATGAACACGATAAGATCCGGTAGACACTGTGTAAGAACTCAGCAGCGTTCTGCGTTGAATGCATCTTGACTTAAAAGCCAGCCGCTGGACAATGAAAGCGTCTAAACTTACCCACCTGTCAGGCATTTCCTGCATGAGCAAGGTCGAAAAATACCAACCGCACTACACAATCGACGACTATCAGCACTGGGAGGGAGATTGGGAGCTGTGGAACGGTGTGGCCGTGGCAATGACACCCAGTCCGTTCGGTCGACATGCTAGCGCTAACGTCCGAATTGCGGCAGCACTTGACTCTGCGGTTGAAGCTTCCGGCTGTCGCGCCACAGTGCTTGCAGAAATCGACTGGATCATTTCTCGCGACACCATTCTGCGTCCCGACGTAACCGTCGTTTGTGGCGGCCCTCCGGAAAAGCATGTGGAACAAGTCCCGGCACTGGTTGTCGAAATCCTGTCCGCCAGTACACGCGAACGTGATCTGACGTTCAAGAAGCAAATCTACCAGCAACAAGCCGTGCCGTGGTATCTGATCATCGACCCCGAAGCAAACACATTGCAGGCGTTAAGATTAGACGCCGACGGCGATTACCAGCCAGTCGATCATGCCGAATCGCTGATGGTCGATATTTGCGGCGACTGTTCGCTCGCCGTTCGCGTTGACAGGTTGTTTTCGTAGTTTGCAGCCGAGTAAGCGGTTTCCTGCGGCTGCGCTGCACACCTTCCGCGAAGGTGTGGTACCCGATTGACTATTCAGCTTCGGCCTCGGCTTCATCCACTTCCGCTTCATCTGCTACGTCCTGCGCCGGCAGTTTCCAGATCGAAAAGTCTGTCGAGCCGACAATTCGTCCGATTACAGTCAACTGAAACACTTTGCGCATCAACGCTTCTTCAGCTTGTTGCCACTGCAATAGATCGGCATCCTCATCGGCGACTGGCTCTGGATCGTCAAAACCAAAACCGCTCATGCCGGACGAGGCACCACTGTGGAGGTTGGCAAGGGCCTCGCTTTCCGCTGTCGGCAAAAGCTGGGGTTGAATGCGTACCATATTGCCGGGTGTCGAAACGAGAAACGGAGTGTTCGCCGCAACGACTGTGATATCGCGTTGCATCAGATTTGCACCCAGCCCTTTTGGGTACCACACAAAAGGCTGGTTATTCCACGGGTCGTTCAGTGACGCGTCGAATTCGCTCAGCGTTTCCGGGTACGTTTTTGATTCTGAGCGCGCCAGCAGCAATTGCAGCATGACCTTTGTGGCTCGAATTTCGCATTCCGTGGCGACGTCCTGTCGGCAGCGAACCAGCGGAGTTCCATGACATAGATGGTTCATGGCCGGTGTTGACTGACGCAGGTGCCGTGGCGGTAGGTGGGAGTACGTCTGTCCGCTGGACAGAAGGTGTACAGTTTCTTGATCCAACCATTCGGACATTCCGTTTCCGGATCCATTCTTCGCCGCCAACTGCTGCCTGCGGTAATCGGCTGTCGTCGCGGCATCATACGAATCCAGATTGTTCATCAGGCGTTGCCAGCGAGTTCGTTCACCGGGAAACTGCGTCGCCAGAAGGAACGTGAACTTGTCCTCGGAGTGGCCAATCAGTTCTGTCAATGTCAGCACATCGGCATTCAGCGTGTTACGTGTCACCACAGCAGTTGCATAACCTACGGCCTCCAGCGAAATCATTTGCTTACGATGCTCGTCAATGATTTCCATTGCACGTTCAAGCAGCGGCTTGCCGACATCTTCGTGTTGAGCCCACTGCTGAATTGCCGTTAGCGTCTTATTCGTCAATTGCCGACTGTTAAAAAATGCAACCTGCTCGCCGCGACCGGCCGCATGTCGACTGATTGCGAAAGCACTACGAAACCGATCCAGGGCAACGTCCGGATGTCCAGCTTCATGTTGGTTGTATGCGTCAGTCAGAACTCCATTGACAATGGACGTGAATATCTTAGTGGCGGTGGATTCCTTGACGGTTAACAAGTTGGCATCGGCCGGGCTGAACTCAGCACACTCAGCAGAAGCCGTTGCTTCCTGCAGAATTTTGCGGACCGCTTCTTTCGTCTCGGGCGAATCCACGGGCAGCAATTCGGCCGCCCTGCGATACATCGCAAACGTTTCTTTTTCCTTTGCCGTCACCGGAGACAGCAAACGCGTGCGTTGTTCGTCGCTCAAGCCATCGCGGATGTTTGCGGATGGGTTCGTGCCGTCAGCACTGGCATAAACGGGCGCAACCCACGGCACCTGATAAACTCGGAACAGACCTGTACCGAAATACGCACAGGCAACCGCAGCGATGATGGATATCGCTGGCAGCGTCCATGTCTGTCGGCGGTGGTCGTCCAGCATCCATGACCGCGTGCGAAACCATGTGACCAGCAGACAGCCAACGGCCAGAGGCAACACGGACAACATCCAAGGAACACCAAAGAACCCACACGCCGAAGCCCATCCGAACGTGATCATCGCCAGTAGAAACGCAACAAAGATCGACACGATGGAGGAACGAATCAGCTGCGAACAGGCCTGGCCAATGGCATACATCGTGAGCCCCAGGGTCATGATGCCTGCCGCAATCTCCATCAATCCTCGGACTGGTGAGGTCGTCGAACGATCAAACCGTGCGTCAAGCCAGCTCAGGTCAATTGGTCCCATTGCCCCACGAGTCAAGTCGACCGTCAGTACAGCAAACACCAAAATCATGACAAAGCTGATGAACGCTCGCACCAGCCAGACAAGATGTTTGCTGAACCATACCGTTCGCGGATTCAGCCCCATGTCGGCGAGTTTTTGATACAGATGGCCCGTCTGTTCTTTGCGGAACGCCATCACGCCGCAGCAAAGACAGGCTCCAAAACCAAAGAACGCTACAACACCAGCAGCGTCGTTCGGACCCCAAAGCCTACTGGCATTCCAGATAACGAACAGCACTGCAGCGAGCAGAAAACCGAGAAACGCTTTTCTTGTTTCCAGAGCTTCCTTCCAGCGCAAAAACCGCAGATGACGCCAGCGATTCGGCCCCCACATCGAATACAGCAGACTCAGGCCAATTCGCGGCGGCGGTTGGACCGTGGCGACGTCAGCATCAATCACTTCGAAGGCCGTGCGATCTTCACCACCGATTTCAACGGTCAACCCACCATCCAAAGAAGATCGGCTCAGGCGGAATCGACGGAAGAACGAAGGCGATTTGACTGTTCGCTGATCAAAAAACACATGATTCAGCCAATGATGAGTCAACAGATAGTTGACGAGCAGCAACAGCAGCGAAAGTCCAATCGGCAACAGCGACGCGACGAAGAATTCCACGGCGGTCGGTGACTGGCGACGCACGTCAAACGCCTCGGACAGCACAACAGCAACGAATGAGTACGACGCAATCATCGCGATCACCGCAAGTCCAAGCGCGAGAATGACCGTTCGAGTTAACAGCGAAAAGAACATCGACCACAACAGTGCTCCCAGATATA
Organism: uncultured Planctomycetaceae bacterium; assembly: GCA_937919915.1. Taxonomy (GTDB): domain Bacteria; phylum Planctomycetota; class Planctomycetia; order Planctomycetales; family Planctomycetaceae; genus Fuerstiella. The sequence goes on along the minus strand of CALFOL010000305.1, from coordinate 19,673 downwards.
CCAGAGCAACCATCAAAACAACGACGGGCAGCATGGCGTCAGGAACGTTCCTGGGGATAAAACCTGTTGGCAGAGTGAGACTGCCCTGTGACATTAGCAGGCCGGAACAGGCAGTCGTTACGAACAATAAAATCGTTGCCAGGATTCCAAACACAACTTTAACCGTCAGCGTCAGCCCGGCTGGACAGCCAAGCATCACTGGCCTGATCTGCGTGCCTTCTTCGCGTTCAATGGCGAATGAAATTGCGCCGGATCCGATGGTGTAGAAGAACGTCAGCATTACCACCGTCGGCACCATGCCCAGCAATGCGTCCAGACTGTTTTGCGTTACCAGGGAAATGACTGCCTGAATCACGAAACAGCCAAACGCCATCGCCAGCCAGAGTCCCCGCTGCATGCGGTACTCTTTCCACAGAAGTCTTAGAGCAATTGATGAGTTCATATTTCTGCACCTGTCGCCGTTGTTCTTCGTGCCACCAGTCTTGCAACGTTGCGTGAAGTCCTGAGCCGTTTACTTTTTCCTGTCGCGAAGCTCGTCAAGAATTTCGGAATTACCCCGCCGAAAGTCTTGACGACTTTCGCTGCAGATGACCTCGACTTTTCGAAACTTGCTCCACATCAGAGTTCAACTCTTGCCATCACTTGAACCGCCCTGCATGTAGCCGACGTAAATGTCTTCCAGCGTCGGCTGCTTCAATTCGACCGCCGCGACGTTGACGTCCTGCCGAAATTCTTCGATTTCCGATGCCCGCGCGTGACGAACCAGCAAACGCCACTGACGATCTTTTTGGATTCGATGAATCAGCACGCCGGGCGGAGTCGGAATGTCGGTGGCTCCGTTTTGCATTGTCACCGTTAATTCCGTGAGGCTTGCCTTGAGGTCTTCCAGCCGTTCAACAATTTCCAGCTGACCGTGCTTTACAATGCAGACAACATCCGCAATACGTTCAACTTCGGGAATCTGGTGACTCGACAGCAGCACCGTACGATCTGTTGCCGCCACATCGACCATGCTTTCGAGGAATTCTCGCCGGACGATCGGATCGAGGCCCGACGTGGGTTCATCCAGAATCAGCAATTCGGGTTCGTGAGAAATCGACAACGCCAGCCCGACTTTCGCCTTCATGCCTCGCGACATCGTGCTGATGCGTTTCTTCAGCGGCAGCCCGAATTCGCAGATCATGCGGCGATAATTTTTGACGAATGACTGATCATAGAAGCCACCGCAGTACCAGCCGATTTCGTCAACCGTCATCCATTCGTAAAGGGCGGGGCGGTCGGGAACATATCCGACACGTCGGCGAATTTCCTGACCATGGTTCCAGCTGTCCAGGCCAAAGACGCGCGCCGCTCCACTGTCCGGTTCCAGCAGCCCCAGCAGAATTCGCAGTGCGGTGGTCTTGCCAGCTCCGTTTTCGCCCAGTAACGCGACAACGGTCCCGCTTTCACCCACCAGCGAAACATTGTTCAGCGCGACCTGACGGCCGAACTGCTTTGTGACATTCTTCAGCTCAAAGACGGCACTCATCACGCATCCCCCTTTTCGTTAAGTCGAGCCAGTTCTGATTCAAACAGCTGACGGATTTCGTCATCGCCAAGCTGGCTTTGCTGAGCTTCCTCAAGCACGGCTCGCAGCCGTTCCTGGATAAGTCCCTGGCGGTCTTTGCGGCACTGCTTCACGGCCGTTTTGGTGACCTGAAGTCCAGTCCCGCGGACGACTTCCAGAATTCCTTCCGACTGCAATTCGCGATAAGCACGCGACACCGTGTTCGGGTTGACGGCTGTTTGCTTAGCCATTTCCCGGACGGAAGGCACCATTTCACCAGGCCGCAGCACTTCGCTGGCGATCGCGAATTTGATTTGCCGAACGATCTGGTCGTAAATCGCCAGGCCGTTGGAAGCATCAATCGAAATGATCATAGCACGCCATTCTAGTGTTCTAGATTGGTAGTACAGTAGTCACTAAAGAGAATCGCGTCAATCGGAACCCTGAAGAATTCGCAATATAAGGCGCGGCTTGGGGGCCTTGGGTTGGCACGCCTTCAAAGACGGCGTGTCGCGAAGCGATCGGAAACCGCTATCAGAGTCTGTCTCCGAAAAGAACTTTCCGTACTGCTGGCACGTTTAACTGCAGGAAGTCACGTATTGATCTGCCACGGTTCAACCTGCGTTGCAGCCGCCAGAGCGGTTTCCCATGGCTGCGCCACACAAGCAGGCTGCGCCAGCATGTGCCGCCCCATGTGCATGGCCGTTCGAGCCTTAGCTCAACAGCAGCTGCAGGTCTTCCGCAGTCAGGCTCTTGATCAGGCTGCCGTCGGCTGACACGATGGCGTCGGCGAGCAGGCGTTTTTCTTTTTGCATTTCCAGAATGCGTTCTTCCACGGTGTCGCGGCAGATGAGTCGATAGGCGAAGACGTGCTGTTCCTGACCCATTCGGTGAGCTCGGTCGACGGCCTGTGCTTCGACAGCCGGATTCCACCACGGATCGAGTATGAAGACGTAGTCGGCGGCCGTGAGATTCAGTCCGTGGCCGCCCGCTTTCAGACTGATTAAAAACAGCGGACAGTCTTTGTTGTTCTGAAACGCTTCGACTCGTTCCTGACGTTTGTTGGTTTTGCCGTCGAGATATTCGTAGGGGATTTTTTCTTTGTCGAGTCGCGCTTTCACAATGCTTAGAAGACTCGTGAATTGCGAAAACACGAGCGCCTTGTGACCTTCGGCCGCAAGTTGCACCAACTGCTCGATGGCTACGTCCACTTTGCCGCTGGCTTCTTTGGCGCGATGTTTGTCGATCAGACCGGGGTGGCAGGCGGCTTGACGCAGTCGCAGTAATGCTTCAAGAACGTGGATCTTGGACTTCTTCAGCCCGTCCGTTTTGATTTTCGAATCGAGTTGGATGCGGTAGTAGTCGCGCAGTTCATTGTACAGTTTTTTCTGTTTCGGCGGCATGTCGCAGTACAGCGTTTGTTCGGTCTTGCCCGGCAGTTCGGTCAAGACCTGTTCCTTGGTGCGCCGCAACATGAAGGGACGCAGTGCCTGAGCGACTGTCTGCAGGTGCTGCTGACCATTATCGTCTTCGTCATCGGCATTGCGAACGCGCGTGAGGGCCTTGAACGCATTGCTGGAACCCAGCATTCCGGGATTCAGAAACTCAAACAGCGACCACAGTTCTCCCAGATGATTTTCGACGGGGGTTCCCGTCATGGCCAGTCGATGATCGGCTTTGATGAGTCGGCATGCTTTCGACGACAGGGAACCTGAGTTCTTGATCGCCTGAGATTCGTCAAGCACGGCATAGTCGAATTCCATTTCTGTGAGCTGTGTGATGTCTTTCCGCAGCGTGCCGTACGTTGTGATCATGGCATCGGCGTCGGCGATATCGCTGAAGACTTCGGTTCGGGCTGTTCCCGTGTAGTTGATGATCGTCAGATTCGGCGCGAAGCGTTCGGCTTCGGCCATCCAGTTGAAGATCAGGCTTTTCGGAACAACAATCAGCGAGGGCTTCCTGACTTCTTCGGATTTCAGTTTGCGGGTGCGGCGAGAGTCGAGCATCGCGAGAACCTGCACGGTCTTGCCCAGTCCCATGTCGTCCGCAAGGCATCCGCCGAGTCGAAACTCACGTAGAAAGTTAAGCCAGCCGAGTCCGTCTTTCTGATAATCGCGGAGATCGCCACGGAAAGTTCGCGGGGCTGCTTTTGGTTTGATCCCGGCGAAATTCTTCAGCTTACGGCAGAAGGAGGCGAAGTCTCGATCGCGCGTGGCTCCCTGCTGAGCGTCCAGCAAGGCATCGAGAATCATCGCCTGAGACGGGCGAAATCGAATGCTGTCGTTGACGACTTCGCCAAGCCCGGCAATTTTCGCGTAACGCTGAATCCATTCCTCTGGAAGCAGCCCCTGCGAGCCATCGCCGAGTTTCACAAAGTGGTCGCCGTTGCGAACCGCCTGCAGCAACGCCGGTAGAGCGACGCTGACGCCGTCAAAATCGAATTCTGCGTCAAGGTCAAACCAGTCCTGCCCCGACGTGACTCCGATCTTGAAATCACCGGGCTTGCGAATTTGAATGCCCGCCGCGCGGACTTCCCAGTCGAGATCAATCAGTTGCCGCACGGTCTCTGGCATCACACGGCGCAGAACCTGAACTTCCACCTCGCCGCGATTCCATCCGTCAGCCCGAACGAAGTCGATGCCGCAATCGAGTAGTTGTTTCTCGTATTGCGATTCCTGTTCGGCGTTCCGCCAGACAACGCGAGACGATTTTTCATCCCAGACGCCAGCCTGATCATCCAGTCGACGTACTTCGACATCACCGTAAACGAAGTCGACAGCTCCAAAGACGCATGGTGAATTCTGCAAGTGGCCTGGCAGCGCGTCTGGTTTGAGAAACCGCAGCCGAGGCCGACATTCCGTTGGAGCGGATTTGCCAACCAATCGTGTTGGGAAATCGATCGTGGACAGCGACTTGCTGCTAAGGATCTTTTTGACGAATGATTCCCGCTCTTTGAACGGAACCTTCAGTTCGCCAACCTGGCGGAGGACTTCAAACCATGGGCTGTCTGACGATGGTACCAACGGACCGATGGATTCTTCGAACAGCACAAATCCCGATTCACTGACCAGAACGGCATCGCGCACAAGGCGTTCGGTTCGACTGCCATCTAATTCGGCTGCCAACATGCCGCGAATAAGCCAGTGCTGGTCCTTCCGTTTCTCCTGAAACTGAACTTCAAACGTCCACGGATCGGTTCCCGCCCAGGCAACGCGCCGGTCGAGCGCGTCTGATTGCTGACCGAACGTCGAAGCACTCAGCGACCATCGAAGCTGTCCGGTCGCGGCCATCAATGGCAGCAGGCGAGATCCAGCTGCTGTAGGCAGCGTCACTCGCGAATGGCCTGCAGGCTGGTAGGAACTGTAATGATTTCGTTGAGCGGCATACGGATCATCCGGCTGGTTGGCCTTCAGGCAGTCGAGCAGTTCGCGGAGTATCTGACGATGTTCTGCGTCCGAGAAGCTGCTGATCCGTTCTTCGTTCAGCTTGCACTCCTTGATGGTGCCCATCGCGCCACTCTGGCCTTCTTCCCGGAACTGCAGTTCGATCACAAGCGATTTTTTTTGCTGCGAGCGTTCGACGTCGATGACGTACCAGACTTCCTTCTTCCGATGCACGACGCCGGTGGTGACTCGGTCATCGCGTTGTTGTTCAAGCCGCAGAACCGCATCCAGACGTTGCGACCAACTCGGCGGTGGCGGCGAAGTTGGTGGTGTGATCGCGGCTCTGGTCCCGCTCGTCGCGTCGATCTTCAGGATCGTGGCCCAGATGTGCTTGCAGGGACCGTTGCCGTCGAAGTACGGACACGTGCAGTCCATTTCGTCGACGTGGCCGTTAGCAGCCTGGTCGACCATCACCTCATACCCGTTGCCATACCCGTTACTGACGTTGGCATACGTGGTGCCGTGTGCCTGCGTAATGTTTGTCACAAGCCGCTGACGAAAATACCGCGTGCCTCGCTCACGTACGGCGGAAGAAAACTGATTCCGAATCTGGTCTGCAAGAGACATACGTTCAATCCATTGAATATGACTGCTGAATCACGAAACCCTGCCCGAAGAGCCGAGTTGTATCCGAGGTGAAGGGACCTTGTTAGCGAAGAATAACGATTCTAAGTGGCCTGACATCGCCGATTGAGGATTTTCGCGTGACCCACAGAGAATCCGTCGCTCGGCAGGTCGGATCAGGCAATCTGAAGATATTTCGGATCTCATGGCAACGAAGAATCGGTCGCCTGGGCTACATTCAATTGTTGTCGATTATTCGCTGTCAGGCTATTCCCCGGACGGCTAGAATGCCACTCAGAGGGTCAGTCACCCTAAGGCAACTCAGTTTTTCACACTGCGAAGAATGCGATCGACGTAAGTCATTACAGTGAAACAGTTCAGTCGCCGTGGAGACAGCCCACCTTGAACAACTGAGTTGCCGTGTCAGTCACCGCGCCACGATTTTCTGAGAACTGCTGACGATCGAAGAGCTCACGAGTTCCGCTGAAAAATATACGCCTCATTACACGGTAGATGACTATCAACTGTGGGAAGGCGACTGGGAACTGTGGGATGGCACAGCCGTCGCGATGATGCCCAGTCCGTTTGGGCGGCACGCGCAATCGATGGGGAATATCAGCACGAAACTGAATCTTGCAATCAGATCAGCCCGCGGCAATGCAACCGTAATGGCTGAGATTGACTGGATCGTTTCCCGGGACACAGTGTTGCGTCCCGACGTCACGATTGTTTGCGGAGAACCGCCAGAACGACATGTCGAAAATCCCCCAGCGCTGGTCGTCGAAATCCTTTCTGCCAGCACCCGCCAACGGGACCTGACGTTCAAGAAGCCAATTTACCGGCAGCAATCAGTTCCCTGGTATCGGATCATCGATCCGGACCAGCAAACGCTGGAAGCGTTGCGGCTTGACGCTGACGGGGAGGATCAACCGGTGGCTCACGGTGACACGCTGAATGTCGACATCTGCGGCGAGTGTTCATTGGCCGTGGATGTCGGACGCATGTTTCGATAGCTACGAAATCACAGCGGCCGTGTCGTAATAGACCGCACACTCACCGTCGTCCGTGACTTCAGCGTTGATCAGGGAATTCGCGCTGCGACCGGCGGAGTGCCAGCCGCCTTTATCCATCAGCAGCACGTCTGGTCGTTGGCGCTCGTCGAAGCATAAGCGGACCTGAATGGAACCCCGTTCTGTTGAAACAGTGACGACATCGCCGTCGTTGTAGCCAGGTACTGACGATGGATGAACGGCGGCGTCGGCTGGGCCCGTTTGAGTTTCCGGCGGCCATTGCGACGCCTGCGATTTGTTGGTGGACAACGCAGTCACGTGCATTGATGTTTCCGCAGGTACGCGAAGAAGATCGGAATGCAGTTCGTGAATTAGATTCACCTTGCCGGATGGTGTACCGAATTTTCGATCGGCGAACAGCACGTCACTGACGAATGGGTTTTTGACAGAGCCGTTTTTGAAGTCGTTCGATGTGATTCCGGCGGCGTTCAGTTTCTGAAGGACTCGCTGCTTCCACACGCTGGCGTCGACGTCGAATTCTTCGGCCAGGTCAAGTCGCCGTGAAAGTTCGCGGAAGATTTCATGATCGCTCAGCACACCTTCGGGAGGTTCAACGACAGGATTCACTTCGGCCAGATAATGATGACCGTACGAACCGATATAGTCGTCTTCTTCCAGAAAGGTCGTTGTGGGCAGGACGAGGTCTGCACACTTTGCGGTATCCGTCAGAAACGGATCGACGACGACGGTGAATTCACGAGTCCTCAGAGCTTTCGCCACGGTTTCTGAATCCGGCAGCATGGCCACGGGATTGGCGGCCCAGACGTAGGCCATACGAATAGGCGGATCGCTGGCGGCAAGAATGCCGGGGCCGAGCAGCGGTTCCGGAATCGTTCGCGGCGCCGGAGTTTGGTTGGCAAAGCTGAAATCGAACGCACCTCGACGCACGAAGTAGAAGGACGCTCCGCCGCCGGGGATGCCGAGGTTCCCTGACACGGCAGCCAACGCATCGATCGCGCGGATTGTCGCCGCTCCGTGACGACGGCGCTGCAGCCCCCAGCCGATCATGCTGCACGTTGGGCCGTCGGTGTAAGCTTCGGCAAGTGTGATCATCTCTTCCGGAGATACGTCCGCGATTGCCGCCCATTCTGCGATCGACTTCGACTGAGCCAGCGCCTGGAATTCCGTAACGTGATCGCAGTACTCAGCAGCCTTCGGATCAATGCGTTTGTTTTCAAACAACCATCGCGCAATTCCCATGGCGATCGCGGAATCAGATCCCGGCCGTGGCTGAACGTAAACATCCGCGATCGATGTTGTCTGATGATGCACCGGATCGATCAGGACAATCTTCGTACCGTTCGCGCGGGCCTTCTTGAGTTCCGGGATCAGGTGAATGCTGCTGATGAAGACATTCTTGCCCCACAGAAAAATCGTCTTCGAATTATGGAAGTCGAAGTAATCGTTGCTGTCGAATTCGCCAAAGTCCGTCAACTGAGCGGCCTCGCCCGCACCCGCACACACGTCGCCACTCTTCGAAGTGACGGGCCCGAACTTCTCAAAGAAGTAATCGCCCACATGCTTCATGATTCCCAGCGATCCACCGCAGCGGTATTGCAGAATTGAAGCGGCTCCGGAGTCACTGCGGAACTGCCGCATCTTGTTAGCCAGCAGGTCCAACGCTTCCGGCCAGCTGATTTCTTCGAAGTCGCCGCTTTTGGTGCGACGTAGCAGAGGTTTAGTGAGTCGTTCTGTCGAATTTTGCTGTTCGGGAAAACGGCTTGTTCGTCCGCAGATGAAGCCCTGCGTGATCGGGTGATCCGGGTCTCCCTGCAGTTTGACGACGCGGCCGTTTTCGATCGTGGCGATCAGTCCACACGCATCAGGGCAGTCGCGCGGACAAGCCGTTTTCTTTTGGATGAGGTTCTGCATTTTGGCAGCGTACTCCTGGCGAACTGATGGTGAAAGAGTAAGTCGGAAAACTTTTCCGCAGCTGACTTTCCGTGTTTTCTATGTCTTTCGTGGTCGACTCCTGGCGCTGGCGGATTCATTTTGACCACGGAAGACACGGAAACAGGGCCGATGACCGGGGAAAATCCGTCGAACCCGGCCGATCGAGGGCCATCCGCACAACATCATTAACAAACGGTCAGCGATCAGGTTACGATGTGGGCCCAGACGAACCCCGCCCCATTCCTGTCTGATCAAGTGCCCGAAAACATGGACAGCGCTGTCAGCTCAAGGCTCGCCCTGATTTTCTGTTTTTCAACGTCAGTCGTCTATGCTGACGGGGCGATCGATTTTGCGCGCGATGTGGCGCCGATCTTTGAACAGCACTGCGTGCGGTGTCATTCTTCGTTGAGCAGCAAGGGCGATCTGTCGCTGGAGACCTTTGCTGATCTGAAGGATAATGAATACGTGGTGGCCGGAGAGGCGGAAGACAGTCACCTGCTGCAGGTCCTTACCGGCAATCAACCGCAGATGCCAAAGGCAGGCAGGCCTCTTTCGCCGAAGGAAGTCGACACGATTCGGCGGTGGATTAACCGTGGTGCCGAGTGGCCAGACGACGTTTTCGTGCGCGAAAAGTCGAAAGCCGATTCGTCATGGTGGTCGCTGCAGCCGCTAAGTGCTGAGAACCTGCAACACACGAGCGACACAACGGTAGACCAGTTCGTGCAGTCGAAGCTTTCTGAGCTCGGGCTGCAGCCGACGGCCGAGGCAGATCGCAGAACGTTGGTCCGACGTCTGTACATCGACATGATCGGACTGCCGCCGTCGCCGGAAGTGGTGGCGACATTCGTGGCGGATCCTGATCCGCAAGCTTATGAAAATCTGGTCGATCAATTGCTGGCTTCACCACGCTTCGGCGAACGGTGGGCTCGCCACTGGCTGGATATTGCTCACTATGCAGACACTCATGGCTTCGAACGTGACAAGCGACGCGACAATGCCTGGCACTATCGCGATTACGTGATTCGTGCGTTCAACGACGACAAACCTTTCGATCACTTTCTGCGAGAACAAATCGCCGGTGATGTGATCGCTCCGGACGATGCGGATGTGATCGTCGCAACAGGTTTCCTGGCGGCCGGCCCGTGGGATTTTGTCGGACAGGAAGAAACAAAGAGCCCGGAACTTCGCCGAGCCGCCCGGGCACTTGATCTGGATGACATGGTGACTCAGGTGATGACAGCGACCGTTGGAATGACGGTCAATTGTGCCCGCTGTCACGACCATAAACTTGATCCGATTCTGCAGCGCGAGTACTACCAGTTGACGGCCGTGTTCGCCGGATTGAAACGAGCCGACCGCGACGTGAGTCAGCAGGCTCGCAAAGATCATGCCGCGAAGAAACAGACGCTGGAAAACGCGATCAGTGAAGTTCAGGTACAAATTGGTCAGCTGGAAGGCAAGGCGATCGATCTGGCGGACATCGTGGGTGGCGGCAACGGTTTCGGTTCCGGCAAAAAGGGACTCGGCATTGATGCTCGCACCGGGAAGACTCAGGAACGTCCGTTCGGAGATCTTGGCAACGTCAAGCCGGGCGATTTTCGTCAGTGCGAACACCGATTCGTCGATGGCGTGTTTGTTCCGGCTAACCAGCGAACCCAAATCACGTCGACGGAGTTGTCTGCGAACGACCTTCCCGCGAACAGCGGCAAAGCGTGGGACATGATTCGCAATGGCCCGGTGTCCAGCCAGTTTTCGACGAAACTCGGAGCGACAGATTTCAACACCGCCGGGCATTCGATGATTGGCCTGCACGCCAACGCGGGAATCACGTTCGATCTGCAGGCCATTCGCAGCGGTTGGTCGGATGACGACGCAGACGAAGCCGCCGCATTTCGTTTCTCAACAACGGCAGGATACGGCGGCCGCACAGAAGAACCCAGCGCCGAGTACTACGTCCTGCTCGACGGCGAATTGAAGGCGTCGCGGAAGATTGGACGCAACGATGCCGATGCGATAGCCTTTGATATTCTGCGAGCCGCGAAGTTTCTGACGTTGATCTCAACAGATGGTGGCGACGGCTACAGCCACGATCAGATCAGTTTTGGAGATCCCCGTTTAGCCCGCGTGGTTGCGAGTCATCACACGGTCGAACGGCAGCAGCAACTGGCGGACCTTCAACAGCGCCAGAAACAGCTTGCCGAGGAATTAACACAGCTCGGCGAGCCGCCCGTGTTTTTCGGAGTTGTCGCAGAGCCACCGCCTGAGGTCAACGTGCTCGTACGTGGCAACCCGGAAACTCCCACGGTAGAAGTCGTGCAGCCGGGCACGCTGGGATGGAAGAAAGCGGACGTCACCTTCGGCGATCAACAAATGGACGAAGGCCAGCGGCGGTTGGCCCTGGCGAACTGGATCACGGACGAGCAGAATCCGCTGACGGCTCGGGTGATCGTGAATCGACTGTGGCACTGGCATTTCGGGCAAGGGATCGTCGACACACCGAGTGACTTTGGTTACGGCGGCGGCCAGCCGTCTCATCCGAAACTTCTGGATTGGCTGGCAGCAGAACTGATTCGGTCGCAGTGGAGTCTGAAGCACATCCATCGACTGATCGTGACGTCCCACGCGTATCGTCAAAGCAGCGAACATTCGAAACGGGCCGCCGCGATCGACAGCGATAATCGTCTTCTGTGGCGAATGAACGTTCGCCGACTGGAAGCGGAAGCAGTGCGCGACAGCGTTCTGGCCGTCACAGGGAAGCTCAACGCGGAGATGTTTGGTCCCGGTTATCGCGACTTCGATTATCAGGAAGCCTATGCTCCGATCTATACGTACAAGACAGCGAATTCGCCCGACCTGTGGCGGCGCAGTGTGTATCGCTTTGTCGTTCGCACGACTCCCCAGCAGTTTCTGGCGACGCTGGACTGTGCGGATCCAGCCAACTTCACGCCGAAACGAAACGTCACAACCACCGCGCAGCAATCGCTGGCGATGTTCAATAACGATTTTATGTTAAAGCAGTCTGAGTACTTTGCGGAACGGCTGCAACGAGATGCGAAGACGCTGGAGCAGCAAATTGATCGAGCGTTTCAGCTGGCGTTTTCTCGACCGGCGACGGAAGGCGAACGAACGGCCGCCGGGCGTTTGGTGAATGATCAGGGTTTGCCGCACCTGTGCCGAGTTCTGTTGAATGCGAACGAGTTTGTCTATGTTGATTAAAGTAGCCGTCACTCTCCGAGTGACGAACTTAGCGGAATGGCATCTTTCCGCCACAAGTAGTGGTTGCCGGGGCCGTGATCAGACGTTTCACAGGAGCCGATATCACGGCGACGATGTTCTATCTAATATGATTCTATCCCGCGAAGGTTCATCACTCGGAGAGTGATGACTACTTTGGTCTATGCCTATTAGCCGTAACAATCAGAATGACGCTGCTCCACCAGAGAATTCGGGGACGTCTCGTCGTGAGATCCTGCAGGCCGCCGCCGGAGGTTTCGGCTGGCTGGCGGCTCAGGCGATGATGCAGCAGGAAGCGACCGCGGCATCTGCTGCGACGCTGGCCAATGGGACTCATCATCGCGCCAAAGCGAAGGCCGTGATTCAGATTTTCTGTCCGGGTGGCATGAGTCAGGTTGATACGTTCGACCACAAACCGGAACTCGTCAAACGCGAGGGGAAACCGTTTGATGCGGACGGTAAGCTGCAGTTTTTTGCGTCAAAGCCAGGCAACTGTCGTCCGAGCTTCTGGCGGTTTCGACAGCATGGAGAATCGGGTCTGTGGATGTCGGACTTGTTTCCGGAACTGGCCACCTGCATCGATGATATGGCGTTCATCTATTCCATGCACAGCAAGTCGGCGTTGCACGGGCCGGGATGTTTTATGATGAACACCGGGTTCACGTCGCCCGGTTTTCCCAGCATGGGATCGTGGGTGACCTACGGCCTCGGCAGTGAAAGTGAAAACCTGCCAGCGTTTGTTGTATTGCCTGATCCCGCCGGGCTTCCGCCGGGAGGCATCATCAACTGGGGTTCGGGATTTTTGCCAGCCGTGTATCAGGCAACGACGCTGGAAACCACCGCTGGTCGCCAACCGATCGCGGACTTATTTCCACCTTCCACCGTGGCAAACATGAATCGCGACGCAGACAGGGCGGACCTTGATCTGCTGCAGCAACTGAACCGAAAACACCTGCGAGAACGAGTTGGCAACACGGATCTCGAAGCCCGCATCGCGGCGTATGAGCTGGCGGCAAGGTTACAACTGAGTGCTCCGGAAGTCGCGGATATCAGCGGCGAGACAGCTAACACGGTGCAGTCGTACGGCCTTGACGATCAACAGACTTCGGCGTTCGGCCGGCAGTGTTTGTTGGCTCGGCGATTGGTTGAACGCGGTGTCCGCTTCGTGCAGATCTATTGCGGTGCGGAGAACACAACGGCGAAGAAAATTCGTCCCAACTGGGATTCGCACGAAGACCTGTCGCGCGATCACGGGCATTGGGGACGAGTGCTTGATGTGGGAGCGTCGGCGTTGTTGAAGGACTTGAAGGCACGAGGACTGCTTGAGGAGACTCTGGTGATGTGTACGACGGAGTTCGGTCGCCAGCCAGCCGGACAGGGCGCCGCGGCAAAGGGGCGCGATCACAACGCGGGAGCCTTTACGGCATGGATGGCAGGTGGCGGTGTGAAAGGTGGAGTCGGTTTTGGAGCTACCGACGAGCTGGGATTCAAGGCCGTTGAATCGCCGACGTATAGCTACGATCTGCACGCCACCGCGCTGCACCTGTTGGGCATCGATCACACAAAGATGACGTTTTATCATAACGGCATTGAACGCCGTCTGACCGATGTACATGGGCATTTGATTTCCGAGGTGATGGTATGAATATCCGGGTATTACAATTTCGCCACGAATCTGCACGAATTGTCACGAATCCGGAGCCCCTCAAATTCGTGCCGATTCGTGAGATTCGTGGCAAAACTCGATCATCCAAACAGCTGACGACATCACCCCGAACGACACTCTTCGCGATTTTCGCGGCGATGATAACGCTGACGACTCAATGTCTGACGGCAGCCGAACCCGACTTTGAACGCGACGCCGTACCAATCCTGAAAGAACATTGTTTCAATTGTCACGGCCCGGACGAATCGGAATCGAAGCTGCGGCTGGATTCGATGATGGCGGCGCTCATTGGCGGAAACACGGGGGAGAAAACCGTCGTTCCCGGGCACAGTGATCAGAGTTATCTCATCGAACTTATCACGCACAAAGATCCGGCCAAACGCATGCCGCCGGAATCGGATCCTCTGTCTGAAGAACACGTCAACATCCTGCGAGCATGGATCGATGATGCAGCCGCATGGAAGGATACTCAGCAGAAAGTCGCAGATCGAAAAACGGACCACTGGTCGTTTCAACCGTTGGCGCGACCGGACGTTCCGCCGGTCGACGAAGCGAAAAATGCGATCGACGCTTTTGTCGCCGGAAAGCTCAGCGATGTCGGTTTGCGAATGTCGAAACCCGCCGAACGTCGTCGGCTGATTCGTCGGCTGTTTTTGGTGATGCACGGCTTGCCGCCAACTCCGGAACAGGTTGAGGCATTTGTCAACGACAGTCAGCCGGATGCATGGAAGCGGCTCGTGGAACAGGTACTGGCGAGTTCTCAATACGGTGAACGGTGGGCTCAGCACTGGCTGGACCTTGTACGTTTTGGAGAAACCAACGGTTACGAAACCAATCGTGAACGGCCCAATGCCTGGCCGTATCGCGATTGGGTGATCGACGCTTTCAACAACGACAAGCCGTACGATCAGTTCATCATCGAACAGATCGCTGGCGATGCGGTAGGTGATCCGATCGGCACGTCGTTTCTGGTGGCGGGGCCAGTTGACATTGTGAAGAGTCAGGATCCGAATCTCACGATGATGCAACGGCAGGATGAACTTGCCGACATGATCAACACCACCAGTACCGCGTTTTTGGGACTCACGGTCGGCTGTGCTCGCTGTCACAACCACAAGTTTGATCCGATTTCGCAAACGGACTACTACGCCATGCAGGCGGTGTTCGCGGGAGTCCAGCATGGTGACACGGCATTGCCGCTGCCGGAGGACGCGCAACAGCAGGTCACAATGCTTGATGCCGACATTGCCACACTGAAACAGCAACTTGCAAAGTTCGTTTCGAAAGATGCGAAGCGGCCAGCCGTCAATCCGAAGTTGAACGTCGAAGAATTCGCCGCGGTGCCTGCGAAGTTTGTGCGATTCACCATCAACGGAACGAGTTCCGGCCAGGCCTGCATCGACGAATTGGAAGTGTTTTCCAGCAATGAAAACGTGGCTCTGGCAAGTGAGGGAGCAAAGTCGTCGTCGTCGGGTGACTTCGTGCATCCGCTGCACAAGCTCTCGCAGATCAACGATGGCATTTACGGAAATCCGAACAGCTGGATTTCGGCGCAGGTCAATGGCGGCTGGGTGAAGATTGAATTCGCCGATGTTCGAAAGATCGATCGCATCGTGTGGGCGCGTGATCGTCAGGGTAACTACGGCGATCGCCTGGCGGTTGATTATCGCATCGATGTTTCGGCGGACGATAAGGCATGGTCGCCGGTGGCAAGTTCTGAAGATCGGGAGTCACCAGATAAGGAATCCAATGCTCCAGATTATGACTTCGCTGCGTTTGCGCCGGACGAAGCCGAAGCCGGTCGTGCATTGCTGACGTCACTGCAGGGGGTGACAAAACAGCGTGAAGTGCTGGCGAAGCCTCGCATGGTGCATGCCGGCACGTTCCGTCAACCTGGCGCCACTCATCGGTTGTATCGTGGTGAACCTGCGTCGCCGCGCGAAGAGGTTTTGCCCGCGGGGATCGCGTCGCTGGAAGGCGTGCAACTGGCCGCTGATTCAGCCGAGCAACAGCGGCGAATCGAAACGGCCAGGTGGATCGCCAGTGCAGAAAATCCACTGACGGCTCGGGTCATGGTGAACCGATTGTGGCAGTTTCATTTCGGAACGGGCATCGTTGATACGCCGAGCGACTTCGGAGCCAACGGGACGAAACCCACTCATCCGAAGCTGCTGGACTGGCTGGCAGCAGAGTTGATCGACAGCGGTTGGTCGTTGAAGCATATCCACCGTTTGATTCTGATGTCCGCGACATGGCAGCAGGACAGTCAACCGCAAGCGGCCGCCATGCTGGTGGACGCGTCGTCGCGATCGTTGTGGCGTTTTCCGCCTCGGCGATTGGAAGCCGAAGGCATCCGTGACTGTATCGTGGCGGTGACAGGCAAGCTGAATTCCACGATGGGTGGCCCGGGTTTTAGTGCCTTCGAGGTGCAACTGGAAAATGTGCGACACTATTTTCCGAAGCAGGACTTCGGCCCAGGGGACTGGCGACGCATGGTTTATCAAACCAAAGTCCGACAGGAACGCGACGCCGTGTTTGGGGTCTTCGATTGCCCCGATGGTAGCTCTGTCACGCCCAAACGCAGTCGATCCACCACGCCTTTGCAGGCGCTGAATTTGTTGAACAGCCGCTTCGTGATGCAGCAGGCGGAGTTTCTGGCTGCACGACTGCAACGTGAACGCGCGGACCCGGCTGCGAAAGTTGTTCGAGCGTACGAATTGTGCTTCGGCCGCACGGCGACACCGGATGAAATTTCAGTGGCCTTGAAGTTTGTTGACCGTGCGGACTGGCTGCAGTTTGCTCGAGCGATGTTGAATGCGAATGAATTTCTGTTTGTTCCCTGAGGCGGGAGGCCCACAGCCCATTCGAGCTACCGCTCGGAGTTTGCAGAAGATGCCCGTACCGTGCGTGCATCGTTTTGAGTTGAGCTTTAAAGCACCCGGAAGATGTACATTATGATCACCAGGCTCATGGCATCGATAGCCTTGTTGCACGTCGTCTTTCTCAGTCAATGCATGGCTCAGGAAGCTGCGACTACGGATGTTCGTGCGATCGTTGAACGCAGCCTGCCGTACATTCAGGCTGGGGGTAGGGAATGGAGAAACGACAAGAAGTGTGTGTCGTGTCACACGACGACGTTTACAACCTGGGCTCTGAATCGCGCAGCGGAGAACGGCTTCGCGGTTGACGAAGAGGCGGTTAAGGATTGGAACGAATGGTCACGCGACTGGAGCAACCATGTGGCGGTCAAACGGCGCGATGAAGCGAAGCGTGACGAAACGCTGCTGGCAGAAAACGATTCCGTTGGTCAGTTGTTGCTCGGTCGGCCGGGGGCAAACACACAAGCGGATTGGGTAACCGAATATCGCGGCTTTCTGGCAAAGTCGCAGAACAAAGACGGATCATGGAAAGCAGGCGGGCAGCTTCCGTTGCAAAAGCGTCCGAAGCGAGAGACGCAGGAAGTCAGCACCATGTGGGCGCTGGTGGCACTGCGGGATTCAGGAGCGACGGATGAGGTTCTTCTGCCGGCCCTGGCTTCGGCAACAGAGTGGCTGGGAACGAAGATTCAGGGGAAATCTATTGAATGGTGGGCCACACGATTGTTAGTGCAACGTGCGGCAGGCAAGTCCGACGCGGCGGATCTGATTCGCAAGACGATACTCGAACACCAACACGAAGACGGCGGCTGGGGCTGGTTGGTCGCAGAAAAAAGCGATGCTCTCGGCACTGGTATCGTGCTGTATGCTCTGGCCAGGGACGGTGCTGTTACTGCGGACGCGGAAGTGTCGCGGGCGCTTTTGTTTCTAAAGCAAACTCAGGACGAAGATGGTTCATGGCCGGTAAATGGAACAAAACAGAACAGTGCGGATGATGTCACGGATACGGCAACGTATTGGGGAGCCTGCTGGGCTGTGATCGCGCTGGCGGAATTTGTCGAAAGTCCACCGGCTGAAGTAGAGAAGGGAATAGTCAATTGAATTACGACACATTGCACAATCATCCGCTCACATCTCGGCGTCGGCTATTAGTCGACACGGCACGCGGGCTGGGCGGAATTGCCTTGGCCAGTTTGCTGCATGAACAGGGGCTGTTGGCTGATGAGAAATCGCCACTGCGTCCGCAGATCGATCCGTCTCAGCCATTCGCCGCTCGGGATGCGCACGTGCCGGCGAAGGCGAAGAATGTGCTGATGATCTTCTGTTCGGGAGCCTGCAGTCAAATCGATACGTTCGACTACAAGCCGGAGCTCATCAAGCGACACGGCGAACCGATGCCCGGTGCCGACAAGCTCATCACATTTCAGGGAGGGCAGGGCAATCTGACAAAGAGTCCATGGAAATTCAAACCGCGTGGGGAGTGCGGCAAGATGGTGTCGGATCTGGTCCCGATGCTCGGCGATCTGGCCGACGACATGTGCTTCATTCATTCGCTCACCGGCAAGACGAACACGCACGGGCCGGGTGAGAACTTTATGTCGACGGGTTTTACGCTGGACGGTTTTCCCAGCATGGGAGCATGGACCACGTGGGCGCTGGGCACGGAGAACCAGAACCTGCCGGCTTATGTGGCGATTCCGGATCCTCGCGGAACTCCACAATCGAGCGTCAACAACTGGGGCCCCGGATTTCTACCGGCCGCGTTTCAGGGGACGGACTTCAATGCTTCACAGCCGTTGCGAAATCTGGATCGCCCTGCCGGTATCGATGCAAAGACCGACGAAGCGACTCGCGATTTCCTGCAGCAGTTGAACCGAAAGCATCTGGAACAGTTTCCCGGTGACAGTGAACTGTCGGCGCGGATTTCCAGCTACGAATTAGCGGCGAAGATGCAGTTGAGCGTTCCGGAAGTCGGCGATCTGTCGACAGAATCGGCCGCGACGATCAAAATGTATGGAGCGGACGACGTCGAGAACACGTTGAAGGCGTCGTACGCGAAGAACTGCATTCTGGCTCGGCGTTTGGTCGAGAAGGGCGTTCGCTTTGTGCAGGTGTTCAACGGTGCATACCAAACCGGCGGCGAAGGCGTGAGCAACTGGGACGGCCACAAGTCGCTGGAGGTGCAATATGCGAAACACGGCCCGGTGCTGGATCAACCAACGGCCGCGCTGTTGAAAGACTTAAAGCAACGTGGTCTGCTGAAGGACACGCTGGTCGTGTGGTGTACGGAATTCGGCCGCATGCCAACGTTTCAGGCCGGAGCCAGCGGTCGAGATCACAACCCAGCGGGATTCACGGCATGGATGGCGGGCGCAGGCGTGAAGGCACCGTTCACATACGGAGCCACCGACGAATTCGGCTACAAGGCGGTTGAGAATGTGGCCACGGTGTACGACTTCCACGCGACCATTCTGCGCATCCTGGGCCTCGATCATGAACGGCTGACGTATTATCACAACGGCATTGATCGGCGACTGACAGACGTGCATGGTCATGTGATTGAAGATGTATTGGTGTAACGCCGCCGGTTGTGGCTAGAAGCCCGACTTTTCGAAAGGCGATTGATGCGTTTTCTATGGTAGGCGTTCGAATGGCGACAGGCTGTCCACTCCACCACGTAAACGCCGCGGTCCGCTTTGATCGACCTGGACGGTCTTCCCTGTTAGATTTGTATGATAACAATCGCCCCGATCACTCTCTTTCTGGACTCCACAAACATGCTGCGATGTCTCACAGTTTTGCTGATGGTCTGTGCTCAAGTCGCTTTCGCTGAGGACTGGAAACCACTTTGGCCGGAAGGTGCTCCGGGTGCCAACGGCTCAGCGGAGCATGACGTACCCGCGTTGCTGGCGTTTCCGGCGGCGAAGCAAAAAGCGAACGGATGCGGCGTTGTCGTTTGTCCGGGAGGCGGTTATGGCGGACTGGCGATGGATCACGAAGGCCATCAGATCGCGGCATGGTTGAACGAACGTGGCATCAGCGCGTGGATTTTACGATACCGGCTGGGTTCGAAGGGATACCATCATCCGATTCAACAGGGCGATGTGCTGCGAGCGATCCGCACGGTCCGCAGTGCAGCCGCCGACAACGGGGTTGATCCTAACCGAATCGGCGTCTGGGGATTTTCCGCGGGCGGCCATTTGGCTTCCACTGCGGCAACGCATTTTGATCTCGGTGACGCAACGACGGTCGATCCGATCGACAAAGTCAGCAGCCGACCGGACTTTGCCGTGTTGTGTTACCCCGTGATCACGATGGACGATGCGTTCACTCATCGCGGGTCTCGCAACAACCTGCTGGGACCAGAAAAGGACAATCCCG
>CALFOL010000304.1 GCA_937919915.1 uncultured Planctomycetaceae bacterium | reverse complement strand
TCCCGCCGAAACATATTCGCGGAAAGTGTTTTCGAGATGTGCGGAACGTAGGGTCTATCGGTCCCTTCCTGTGGATTTGGGGCTCAGTCCGTCCGGAAAATCTGAGTGAACTTTGGTCCTCCGGCCTGATGGTCCAGTTGCTGACTAATGCTGTACTTTTGACGTGGGCGGCCTGCAGATACGGCCGCCTTCCATTGCTCAACTTCCCGACGTGGAAAGTGCGTCAGCCGGTTGATTCTCAGGTGCACTCGGCATTGAAGCCGCCGTTCGCGTCTCCGGAAAGAGCGCTGCTGTGGATGCAGGTCCGCGAATCCGTTCCCATTGCGTTGTGCGGCCTGGCGATTATGTTGATGCTCATATTTATTCAGCAACCGTCGAACCAAAGTGAAATGTCGCGCGAGATCAGTCCGATCATTGGAAGTGTCCTGGCGTTGATCATCGGCATTGGCGTTTTTGTTCCTCATCTGCAGCCGGAACTGCACACGTTCTGGCGTTCACGACCGATTTCTCCGCGTCTGTGGTTCTGGCTGAAGTACTTTTCCGGCGCGTTCGTCATCGCCGTGTGCTATGACTTGCCGCTGCTATTGTTGGATCGTGGTTACCATAGTTCTTATGCGGTATCCTTTGCGTTCCCAATCCTCCTGCACCTGTTTATTTACTCAATGGCGGTCCTGGCGGCTTGCGGGATTCGGCACGCCGTCTACTCTGGCGTGCTCGCAATCGGTGCAACAATGGCCATCCTGTTGCCTCCGGAAGTCTTTCAAGGGATTCCGACCTCGTTTTCATTTTTCCAGGCGTGGCACGACAGCACCCGAAGCGTCGGCTTTGCGGCTTTATGGAACAACGTGATGCATGCGACACTGCTGATCGGCCCCCTCATCGCCTGCAGTGCTTTGCTGGCAGCGTGGCTGATTCGACGGGACATTTCCGTTTCCCATTGAGTCGTGTCCGTCTGATTGTCTCGGGCAGCGGGACCAGCTGATCCGCCCCTGCAACGACTATCCGGTGTTCAAGGCCTGGAACGCCTGCAAGGCAAGGCGATGTGTATCGAATGCCAGATCAGCAGCGGCAACTTTTTCTATGGGAAGAAAACTCCAACCGTCGACTTCTCCTGCCTGAGCCTTCATGCCCTCCAGTGTTTCGACCCATGCCACATAGAAAAGGTCTGTCACCGGAGTGACAACTCCGCTGAACGAATATTTGTTCGGAAAGGAAGCCAGATACTGGTACTCCAGCACAACCAGATTCAACTCCTCCTCGACTTCGCGGACCAACGACTCTTCCGCAGTCTCACCGGCATCAACAAAACCACCCGGCAGACCAAGCTTCCCTTTGCCCGGATTCTTGCCGCGGACGATAAACAGCATGTCGCCAGCGGTGTCAACGATCAGTGCCCCAACCGCCGTATTGGGGCTGAAATAGTGGGTGTAGCGGCAATCAGGCACAGGACATCGAAAAGGCTGTTGGCCAACCTGGCCAGAATCAGCACCGCACCGCGGACAAAACTGCCAGGCGTTGTGAATCGGAATGGCTTCTGTCACGGGAATCCTTTTTCTGCGTCTGTCTATCAGACACTTATGCCGTCCTGCTATTCCGCCAGACCGTACTTTTTCATTTTGCTGTAGAACGTGCTGCGAGGCATGTTCATCGCTCGCGCGGCTTGTGCTTTGTTTCCCGCTGCAGCATCCAAAGCGGCCTGCATCAACTGCTTCTCAGCCGATGATTTCTTACGACTTACCGTCTCGCCGCCCGATGCCTTTCCATAAGGCAGATTGTATGTCGGCCATTCGGCAATCGTTGAAAGTGTGCTGTCTGAAGCGACGAGCATGGAATTTGCACTGACTTCCGCAGGCAGATCCTTCAGCATGATCACGTCGCCATCCGCCAGCACAACCGCCCGCTCAATCGCGTTCTCCAACTCGCGAATATTGCCCGGCCAATGATGCTGCTCCAGGGCAGCCAAAGCGTCCGGTTCGATCTGGCGAATCCGTTTGTCCGTCCGCTGCACTGTCCGATTCAGAAAGAAAAACACCAGCTCGATCAGGTCTTCCCGACGTTCTCGCAGAGCCGGCAGTTTCACGCTGACCACGTTCAACCGATAGTACAGATCTTCGCGAAACTCGCCGCTGGCGATCATCGCTTCGAGGTCACGATGCGTCGCCGCAATCAACCGCACATCAGTCTTGACGGTCTTATTCGATCCAACGGGCTCGAAACACCGCTCCTGCAAAACTCGCAGCAGCTTGACCTGCGTCTCCAGCGGAATATCACCAATCTCGTCAAGAAACAACGTGGCACCATCCGCTGCATGAAAGCGTCCCTCTTTGTCAGACGTGGCCCCGGTGAATGCACCGCGAACATGTCCAAACAATTCGCTCTCAAGCAACGACGGCGCCAACGCCGCGCAGTTGACGCTGACCAAAGCCTTGTCAGCGCGGTTGCTGTTACGGTGCACCACTCGAGCCAACAACTCTTTACCCGTACCGCTTTCGCCTCGAATCAATACAGTCGCCGTACTTGCTGCCGCTTTTTGCGCTGTTTCCAGCACGTTCATAATCGCAGCACTTTTGCCGCGAATCTCGCCGCGATCAAGTCCCAAGTCCGGAGCATCCACAGCGCCCTGATTTGCAACTTCCTGCAGTGACGTCAGTTCAGCCCGCAGGATCGAAAGCTGGCGCTGTTGCTCAGCGATGCGATCCACTTTGACTTCGAGTTCTGAATTCAACTGCGCCAGGTTTTGGTTCGCTCGAGAACTATGCAGCGCGAGCACTGTCATCTGCCCAATCGCCTGCAGAAACGCGCTGTCTTCAGGCGAATAGACGACGCCATTGGTTCGCTTACTCAGCAATATCAGTCCATCAACGCCCAAATCGCCCCGTAGAAAACACACCAGCTCAGCGGACTGATCATGCAACAACTGCTGAATCAAAGAGTTGTTCTCGGGCGTTCGAGACGTACGCCGGACGATGATTTCAGAGTTTTCCGCCTCCTGCAACAGTTCCACTGGCAGGCTTGTCGGAGCTGTACTGGCGACATCGGCACCAATCAAACGCAATGCCCCGGAAGCTTCCCGCACAAACATAGCTGCGGACGACGCATCCATCACATCGCGGCAGGTGGCCAGGGTGATTTCCGCCAAAGCAGATGGGTTTGTGAGGTAGCCCGAAGCCTGGTTCAGCTGCTTCAGGGTTCGGTCGATCTGGTACTTTTCCGAGAAGAAGCTTTGATCCACGATCGCCAAAATACGATCACGAGCCCACAGGACGAACGTGATGGCGACAACAACCATCAGAAACAGCGACAACTGCAGCAGAATGGACGAGTTATGCGACAACGCGTATTTACTGGTTGCTGCGGCACCGGATGCCAGCACCAGAGCACACAAACCTGTGACTGTTCCCGACACCAGCAGATAACGACGACCACGTATCAGAAGTTCGTTTGCGAGAATCAGCCGATGCTTCATCATGCCATGAGCGTAAGCGGCCATAAACAAACCGCTCGCCACGAACATCGGAAATTGCGCTTGCCCGAGGGCGAAGTCTGCTCGACGAAAAAACGCCAACCATAACGTGTAAATAATCGGAATCGTGGCAGCCACGGAAGCGAATAGTATTCCCGATGCCTGTCGCCGCTCCACGGGGTTCTGCGTTCGCAGCAAACTGGCTGCGAGTGAAATCACGGTCATCCCAAAATAGACGCAGCTTAAGCCAATTGCCGTCAGGACGAAAATCCGCAGCGAATACAGCAGATGAGCGCAAACCGCCACGTTGTCAAAAGTCAATGCCCCATTCTGTGTCAAACCACCAAACACAGAGACCAGCTTTTGAAACAGCGAAAATTCGTTCGGGCCAGCGGAAGCACCGTTCAGTGCATAGGCCGTCCAATAGACAAACGCAACCAACACGGCTGCAGCGATCGACGGAGCGTAGACCAACCACACCATCAGATTGTACTTAGATTTCAGCAGAAAATTCTCTCGAGGAAATCGACTGAAGAAGTCCAGCGTGACAGCGGGCAGCAAGCATGCTGCAAAAATAAACGGCAGGTTCAGTAGAGGACTGGAGGCCAGGATCCACCAGTGGAACCCCCCCACAAACGCCGGCATGGACGCGCTGCACATCAAACAGAAGACGCGAACGACACGATCCAGAGGACGCTGCCAAAAAGCGGTCATCGCCACGCCGAGAATCATCAACTGACACAAAAACCACAAAACAGTCAGTAGAAAGCCCCATTGTTCCATGGGCTTAATGGGAACATAAGCACGGATTGGCGACTCCCCTTCCTTCTGCTGAGCCCGACTTAGAATCAGCTTCACCATCCGCACGGGAGATTTGTCTGGGTCAATGATTTCGACCAAAGGCGGCGTGGTCTTGTTTTCAGATGGATCGGCCCCCGCATGCAACATCCCGCCTGGCGGGATTTCTGCGGACCGTAGGGCAGCCAAATGATGCACAAACAACAAAAAGTTGCCCGCGGGCTTGCCCCCCATTTCGCTCAGCCACTGCCCCTCTTTGACCGTTTCCCCAGAGCATTCATTTTCGCCATGTATAAATTGCGTTACCTGCAACTCATTCACTTCGGCGCTTATGGGTAACAAACAGCGCAATCCAACGTCTGGAAACGTGGCAACATACCAGATTACGATCAGACAATACGTGATCGAAACCATGGCAGTGATTGTCACTCCAAGTCGTTGGCTTTCAGGATTTTGCTTGGTTTGCTGCATTTATCGGCGCTGACTTTTGGCGAACGATACGCAGTTACGGCGCCGGATTCAACCAGCTCGGCGCATCTTTCGGCGCTTTCGGCGCTGTTGCCGATCTGGTTTTCTGTGAATTAGCCTATGAACGTCTTGCTTTTGTCGATTTTAGAGGCCTTGGATCATTTCGGCACGGGACGTGCATGTGCTCTCAAGTCCCAGCCAGCCCTTCGGCGCGGTTGAGATGTGTTGAATGAGATCTCCGACGGTAGTCACCCAGCCGCCCTTGGATTTCCCCAAACCTTTCTCATTCATTCCCCCACTCTCAACTCCCAAGGGCTGTTTTTATGCGCGGCATTTGAATATGCATTGGCCCAAGGCCACGGGTTGAACGATCACCGCCTTTGCAGTGTCGACGAACATGCATTAGCTCGACATAATGTGGTACTGCAGCCTGCTCAGGCCATGCCGAAAACTCGCAACAATGTGTTCCAGACTTAGAGGACAAGAGATGTCGCTGCCTGTGGTTACTCCCGGTGAAACAGATACTTATGAAGATCCACTGGACCTGATAAACGAAATCGATGAGCTGAAGAAAGAGAAGGACGCGTCCATCATGGCGCACTTCTACGTAGATGGTGACATTCAGGACGTCGCTGACTACACAGGTGACAGCCTGAAGCTGGCGCGCGACTGCACTCAAGTAACGACCGGGACGATCGTGTTTGCCGGCGTTCATTTCATGGGTGAATCCGCAAAGATCATGAATCCAGCCAAGCGAGTGCTGATTCCTGACATGCTGGCCGGATGCTCATTGGCAGACAGTTGCCCGGCAGATCAGCTGCAGGTGTTTCAGGAACAACTGCGGGCCGAAGGGCGAAAGTTCGACACGGTTGCGTACATCAATACCACAGCCGCTGTGAAAAGCCTGTGTGACTGGATCGTCACCAGTGGTAACGCTGCCGAGATCATCGATCGTGTTCCTAAGGACCGTGAGATTCTGTTTGTGCCGGATCAGCATCTGGGGCGGTATCTGATGGAAGTTTCCGGCCGCAAGATGATTCTCTGGCCGGGATCGTGCATGGTTCACGAAGTTTTCAGCATTCAGGGCCTGGTGCGTGCTAAACGCAATAATCCAGGCAGCGTGGTGATTGCTCATCCTGAATGCCCACAGAATATCCTTGAGATTACAGACTTCATCGGTGGCACAGAGAAGATGAGACAGCACGTGATGTCTGTCAAGGAACCGACCACGTTTCTGGTCGCGACAGAATCCGCGATGATTCACGCCTTCCAGAAGTCGGCTCCTCAACACAATTTCATTCCAGTGCCAGGCATTATTGCCTCCACGGGAGAAACGTGTGCCTGCAACCGCTGCCCGCATATGGCTCGGAATACACTTCAAAAAGTGCGGGACTGCCTGAAGAACGAATCTCCGGAAATCGAGTGGCGAGACTATTTCCAACAGGCGAGAGCAGTGTTGGATAAAAGCCTGCTGAAGTAAGTCCTGGCTCCGCTATTTGTTCGTTGGCCTTTGCAGAATACCGTCGCATAATCGGTACGCGCGGTATTGTCCGGGAAACCTGCAGCGCGAATTGGTGATTCCCCATCACCAATTCAGTGATATCCGTCGCGATCTGAGGCGCATACCAGGTTCATGTTATTACATGCTGCGCAGGCGCGGAGGCTGTGCGGACATCAATAACGAACGCTGATGTGGGGGCTGTGATGTTGCAAGAAGGCTGGGAAGAAACGATCGCTTCGAAAACCGCGAAGATTCCAACGGAATCCGGTGTGGGGTGTCTGCTGCAAATTCATCCGCTGGAAGTCAGCGGTAATCTCGTCGAGCTTTCAGAGGCGCAGACAGCCGTTGGTCGCGACCCGAATTGCGGCTTGAGCATCCCGGACGGGTCTGTATCTCGCCGACACGCACTGGTCGAACGCATCGGTGACACCTACCAGGTAACGGATCTTGGCAGCACAAATGGAACGTGCGTTAACGAGAAACGTGTGACGTCGGCGGAATTGTCCCCAGGGGACCGAGTTCAATTCGGCAGCTTCATCTTTAAGTTCCTGTCGACAAATCATATCGAGATGCAGTATCACGAAGCCGTGTACTCGATGATGACTCGCGATGGGCTCACAGGCACATTGAACAAGCGATCGTTCCTGGACATTATCGGCCGCGAATTTCGACGATCGGCCAGCCGCAACACGCCGCTGTCACTCATTCTTTTCGACATTGATCACTTTAAACTGGTCAATGATACTCACGGTCATATGGCAGGTGACGAGGTTCTTCAGGAAATGGGACGTCGCATCAGCGAAGTGATTGCCGAACACGATGTGTTTGCTCGCTACGGCGGCGAAGAATTCGCCATTCTGCTTTCCGGCGTGCCAGCCGAAGAAGCAGCTGAGCTGGCTGAACGCTGCCGAGTGGCGGTCGAAGCTACGCCCTTCGAGACGTCAGTGCAGCCGTTGGATATCACCATCAGCGCCGGCGTAGCCGATATGACTCGCGTACCGAAAAAAGAAAGCGAATCAGAACTGGTTCAGGTTGCTGATGAAAAGCTTTACGAAGGAAAACGTGGCGGACGTAATCGTGTCTGTGTCTAGAGCAACTTACCTTTTGTTGTGGACGGTTCCCGCGAGCGAGTGCCGTTCACAACGATAAGCAAACTGCTCTAAGCTAAGTAGGCAGCGGATGCATGCCTTCCTGCGATTCGACGGTGCAGCGATTGAATACCTGGCAGAAACGCCCGAACTTCTGACAAGCTGTCGTGTCGACTTTCCCTCACCCTCTTCCTAACTGAAGAAGGTAACATCAAAGTCGAAAGGGGCAAAAGCGATGCGGAAACTGGCAAGTATTCAAACGGTCGTTCAAATCGAACCGATCGAAAAAGCCGACAGCATCGAACGCATCCGCGTGCTGGGCTGGTGGGTCGTCTGTAAGAAGGGCGAGTACGAAGTCGGGGATCGCATTGTGTACGGCGAAATCGACTCACTGTTGCCCGAGCGCCCCGAATTCGAATTTCTGCGCGCTAACAGTTTTAAACCAGCTGTGTTGGACGGCGACACTGTAACTCAGCCCGCGGGGTTCAGAATTCGCACGGTCAAACTGCGCGGACAGGTGTCGCAGGGCATCTGTTTTTCGTTGTCCGTTTTGCCAGCAGGCACAGATATCGAAATCGACATAGACGTCACCGATCTGTTGGGGATTACCAAGTGGGAACCTCCAATGCCGACAGGACTGAGCGGCAGAATCAAAGGGCCGTTCCCAGACTTTCTGTCGAAGACAG
>CALFOL010000303.1 GCA_937919915.1 uncultured Planctomycetaceae bacterium | reverse complement strand
AAAGCCACGACGATGCGAGAAACAAGGGACAAGTGTTGGTGGGGAGCCGGGTACGGCGGTGACGTAAAAACCGTCCGTTGTGCGACTCAGCGTTTTGGAAAACGCCCCCTACCAATCTCCGGCCGATGGCAGCGCACTCGGTCAAGCGTCCGTGCCTAGCGCTGCGCTTGCGACGTGGGCGATCTGGATGACCGTTATCTTTGGGATATCGCCCGTGGGTGGTGACTTGCTGGTTTCCGCCTCCCGCGCAGAGGGTTCAATCTACTACATTGGACTTTGCCTTCTTTTCCTCGCATTGATGGTTACACCGCTCGCGTTGCTGTTCTCGCGCTCGGGCCTTCGCGCGTTTGCGGCGACACCAATTCGTATCACGATCAGCTGCTTGATTATCGGCCTGTACGTTGTTGGGCACGGCAGTATGATTATCCGACAATTCTAGAGTTCTCGTAGCGAGTCCTACTGATTTTCGGCACTGCATCGCGTTATCGATCCCAGACGGGAACGGAGGGCGTCCGTCGCTTACCTGATTTCCGCCAAGCTTCCGCCAGATGATATCAGGAGTTGCAACCGCAGCGAGCTATCGTGTCCGGGCACTCGTGCACTCGTTCGTACAGTTCAATTGGGACGGGCAGATCGTCTCTACGCAAAGAATGAATGAACAGCCTCACCTTTTACCAACTCGCGCGGCTGGTTCAGATGGTTGTAGACCAACGTTTCGGGATGAATACCGAACGAGTGATAGATCGACGCCAGCAGTTCCTGAGGATGCACGGCATCTTCCAGCGGAGCGGAAGCCGTCTTGTCTGACTTGCCGTGAACGTTGCCTCGTTTCACACCAGCACCGGCAATGATGCCCGTGTAGCAGTACGGCCAGTGGTCTCGACCATCATCACTGTTGCCGTTACCACTGGTACTGACTCCACGTTGTGGGCTGCGACCGAATTCGCCCACAACCACTACCAGAGTTTCTTCCAGCAAGCCACGTTCGTCCAGGTCTGCGATCAATCCAGAGACAGCACCGTCCAGCATTGGAGCCGATTGGTCTTTCATTCGTTTTGACAGCCCGGTGTGATGGTCCCACGAGTGGTTGTCCGAATTGGCAACTTTCGGCCAGACAACCTCGACAACTCGCGTACCAGCTTCCACAAGTCTGCGGGCGAGCAGGCAGGAATCACCGAAGGTATTGCGTCCGTATTGTTCCCGAGTCGCATGATTCTCGGCACCCAGATCGAACGCCTCACGCGCGCGGCCGGAAACAATCAGATCCAAAGCTCGTTCGTAGTACTGATTCAGATTCAGGTCTTTCACCGCGTTGTCCAGCGTCGGCATCCCGGCGTTGATGGAGTTTCGCAGACTGGCACGTCGGTTCAGTCGGACGGAGAAGACTTCAGGACGCAGTCGCAGGTCATCGATCTTAATCTTGGTCATTTTTTTCATGTCCATATCATCGCCAGTCGGATACAGCGTGTATGGATCGAACGCCTTGCCAAGAAATCCAGCGGTGCCGCCCTTGCCAACGACATTGCTTTCCTGCAATGGTCTAGGCAACATCACGAACGGCAGCATCGGTTCGTCCAATGGACGCAGACGCACGATGTTGGAACCGAAGTTTGGAAAGTCTTTAGGACTCGGTGGTTCCAGTTGTCCGGATGGACTGACCTTGTCGGTCGTGTAACCGGTCATCATCTGGTAGATGGCAGCTGTGTGATTGAACAATCCGTTGGGTGTGTAGCTCATCGACCGGATCATCGTGAACTTGTCGTTGATCTGGGCGAGTTTTGGCAGGTTCTCTGTGAACTGCACGCCCGGCAACTTCGTCGAGATATTGTTGAAGACACTCTTCACATTATCCGGCACGTCTTCTTTAGGGTCCCACAAATCAAGGTGTGATGGGCCGCCCTGTAAGTAGCACATGATGATGCTCTTCGCTTTGCCCCAACCCGGACCACCAGCGATTTCGGCCTTGTTCGCACCACTCACCGCCTGCAACTGAAGCATGTTGGCCAGCGAGAGTCCCATCATGCTGGAACCGCCGACTCGCAATACGTCTCGACGCGTCCGTCCGAGTCCACTATCACAAACGTCTTTGGCAGCTTCGCCTTTGATATTCAACATGAGTTCGTTCCTGGTTGGCTGAGGAGGAGCCTGGGAGGGTTAAAGGTGGGAATCAGTCTAACTAGGTTATCGGAAAATGGTAGATCGGTGCTTAACGTCGAAACAATTCGTCCGTCCGCTATGCTGCGGCGGCTAATGATTGAACAAAAACGCTGGGTTATTGATCAGAGCCCACGCTAAGTCCTGAGCGCTCGTCAACCGCCGGGCCTCAACCTGTTTTGCACTGTAGTCCACATCCTCTTTCATGCGGATCAGTTTTGCGTCGTCCGGCACTTCCTGATTTGCGAAGGCCAAACGCTCTTTACGCTGCGTGACACCCGGATCTTCCGGCAGCGGCTGCTTTGCTTCGTTCAACGCCGTCGTCTTTGCAACCAGCGTTGCATCGGACTTTCCGAACCATTCCACAAGCGTCGCCTTCTGAGCGTCGTTTCTTTCTTCAGCTTTCACAACAGCGACTGCTTTCAGGCTTTCCGGAAGGCTCAAGCCTGGTGCCTTCTTTTGAGTAACGGAAATTCGAAACCGCCCCAGCAGATGTTCTTTGGCCTGATGATTTTGGTGAATCACAAATTTCAACACGGTACCGCCTTCATTAGGCACCGCGTCTTTGGCTTCGAACGTCGCCCAGTGCGTGACTCCACCTGCTGGAGAAACAGCCCAGGCATTTTGGTTGCCAGCGTTTCCGTCAATTGCCAGGGCAACGTTGAATCCGCCCTGTAGAAAATCGGCGTTCGCATTCTGCAACGTCACCTTTTTGAATTCGGTCGGTTTGGCAGCCGGCGCGGCCATCACTTCGAATTCTGTGACAACGAAGTTGCCGTTGTTCTCTGTGATGCCGGGGCCGTTGCCTTTGATCGACGTGTCCTTCAACGCTTCGACTCGGAAGGCAGCAATGTCCGTCAGCGAAGTCTTCATAACAATCGTGTATGCCCCCTGATCGGCCTTCCCGGTGGCTTTAATGGAACGGTCCTCAAGACCTTCCAAAGTCATCCCTTTCGGCGCTGTCAGGGTTTCTGCGGACAGCAGATGCCATTCTGCGTCAGTGTTGTTCTTTGCCAGGTAGGCATCAGCGTGGTTCGGCAATTCTGCGTTGTACGTATCGAAGTCCGCCTGAACACCAGCCAGTTTCTCAACACGAGCCTTCTCTTCTTCAGCTCGACGCGGTGCAATCGCAGCTTCGTGAGCCGCGAGATCGGTTGTCGATTCCGTGATTGCCCCCTGTCGAGCCAGCTCAAGCTTCGGACGTTGTTCCGTCCACCACACTTCTCTGGCGGCCAGCATTTGCGTCACCTTTTGATGGTCAGCGTCGATCTGATTCATCGATTCCTGTGTCGCTGCAATCTCGCTATCTGTGGCAGGACGGTTAAAGATTCGCAGGAACAGCTCGTTCACAAGCGTCTTATCATCATCAATTTCCTTCGTCAGCTTTGCGATGGCGTTGTTCGGATCTTCTAAAGCAGCCCCCACTGTTGGACCGGCGATCAACGCCATGATTGGCCCCAATTGCAGATCGGCAGATCGTTCGCATTCGCACGCACTTTCGCGTACCGGTCGACCAAGATTCGCCAGAAATCCATCCGGCAGTTTGACACCGGCATCAGGAATCACGGCAGCTCGTGTGCCATCGGGAACTCCAGGTATCTTTGATATAGAACCGGAAACGCGATGAATGGCGTCGTACAGAACTTCCGCCGGCAATCGGCGAGCAATCGCGTGAGAGTAATTCGTCGAATCGTCCTCGTTCCATTTGTTGGTGGCGAGTGACAACTGGTACGTCCGAGATTTGCAGATCAGCTGCAGAATGTATCGGACGTTGAAGTCGCTGTTAATGAACTCCTCCGTCAGGTGATCCAGCAGTTCTGGGTTTGTCGGTGGGTTCCCGGCTCGCAGGTCATCAATTGGCTCCCGAACGCCGACGCCCAGCAGATATCCCCACAAACGATTTACGTAGCTTTTCGCAAAGTACTTGTTGTCCGGTGAGGTAACCCATGCAGCCAATTCCTGGCGACGGTTTGGCTTTTCACCAGCTTCGTAGTCGCAGTCGAACGGGAACAGTGGAGGCGCCACTGCACCGGTTCTGTCGTGAGTCACTTCCCCTTCGCTCTTTTCGAAAACGACTTCGTAGAATGGCTTCGCACCTTCGACAGCCGTACCACCAATTTTTCTCTTTCCACTGGCCGGATCCTCTTTCAGTCCGACCCGGGCAAAATATGCGGCAGTCTGGTAGTACTGATCCTGAGTCCACTTTTCAAATGGATGATCATGGCATTTGTTGCAGTTGAAACGCACGCCCAAAAACAGGTGCGTTGTGTTTTCCATGATGTCCACGGGCTCACGCAGAATCTTGTAATATGACGCGGCGGGATTCTCTTTGTTAGAACCATCGGCGGTGATCACCTTATGCACAAACTTGTCGTACGGGGTGTTTGCTTCCACTTCAGCGCGAATCCAGTCTCGGAACGACTTCGCACCTTCCGGTCCAAGGAACTTGCGATTTACCTGCAATAGGTCCGCCCACTTATTGGTCCAGTATTCCACGAAATCCGGACTGCCGATCAGCGTATCCACAATGGCTGCTCGTTTGGACTTTGTGTCGCTGGTGTCGGCAAGAAACGCTCGCACATCGTCAGCCATTGGTGGCAAGCCCGTCAAGTCCAGGTAGACCCGACGCAGGTACTCAGCATCAGTACACACACCGGAGGGCTCGATCTTCAAACGTTGCCATTTGGCTGCGACCAGCTTGTCGATTTCGCTCCAGACTTCCGGCTCTTTCCACTCGAAGCCATCACGATCGCCCATCACTGTCAGAGTTGTTGCGGAATAAGCGCCTTCGAATCGCGCCAAGATCGGAGCTTCACCACGACGCACGGCAGTCATCAAACCCCAACGATTTGTGACGGCAATTTCGGTGTCACCACTATCGATATACGCTTCGCGTGTCACATCCTGCGTGGATCCGTCGGAGTACGTTGCAACGACGCGAACCTGTTGAGTTGCATTGATGGTTTGAATGGTTGGGTTTTGCGGAGAAATTGAAATCGCGGTCACTCGCGGCTGCGTGAGATCCAGTTTCGCTCCGGCAGCCACCCAGCTCCGGACGATCTCGTAATAGTTACTATCAGCCGAAAACAACTGTCCGCCGACATGCGGCACAGATCCGGTCGCCTTCAGCAGCATCAGACTGTCCTGCGGCGATGCGATCGTTGTGCGACGTGCCGCCAGGTCATCAGTGAACGCTCGATTGTCGAAAATCGGGTCATAGCCTCGCAGTGAAAGCTTAAAACCGTTTTTGCCTTTGGCTGAACCATGGCAGGTTCCCTGATTGCAACCAACACGAGTCAGAACCGGATTCACATGTCGCACAAAGTCGGCGACGAATGCAGTGCTGAGTCCGGAAACTTTCACGGGAACATCGATAGTCTTGTTCGCTACCGTCACAACGAGTTTCGCTTCTCCGTCCGCCACGGCTTTGACAAAGCCAGATTCAGAGACTGCGATCAGTTTCTCATCATGCTGCAGGTTGGCGATACGAGTCACATCAACAACGTCACCAGTGTTCAGGGTTGCCGAAATCAACAGCTGGGAATAATTGAATGCGTTGTTCAATTCCAAAACAGCAGGTTCAACGGTAAGTGAGGTCACGGTGGCTCCTGCAGGCAGCGATTCCTTCGCGATGATCGGAGTATCGCTCCATTTTAGGCTGGCCACGTCAAGAGCCACGCCGCTCTTCCCCGACTCAGCAACAGGAGCCGCAGGAAAAGTGGCAATTGGGTTACCGGTTTCTGTGTCGAACAGCCGGATCGTACCGTCGCCACCGGCAGCAGCCACCTGACGATTGTTGGGATGAAACGCGACAGCGTAAAGCGGACTCTCGTCAATCTTGACTTCGGCAACGCGTTTGATGTCCTTCGAACGATAGTCATCCAGTTTCTGTTGCTCTTCTGGTTTCCGATCACGAGCTCTCTTGGCACTGATCGCCTTCAGATCCTCCGGAAGCGCCGAATCAAACTCGTAACTGTAGACCGCCAGTTCCCCCTTGCCGTCCAGTGAACTGACCGCAGCGATGCGTTTTCCGTCCTTGCTGACAGCCGCTCCAAAAACACGGCCCACCATGGGCTGCAACGTTTTGATTAGATTCGAATCGTCACCAATCTTTCGAGCAGTAATGCGGAAGACACGATAGATCTTGGGCACTCCGTCAGAACCACCGACCAGAATCTCGTCGCGTTCCGGATGCCTGGCAATCGCGTTGATACCACCTTTCAGAGCCCCGGGTGTGATTGATGTGACGTTGTCTATAAAGCGATTCGTGGAGACTTCTGTAAGCTTCACTGTCATATCTCGAGCGACAGACAATACATGCGGGCTTTCGTTTTCGACAGTAAATACGGTGTCGCGAACCCAGTCGCTGTGAGCTCCCTGAAACAGCACCTGCTCACCGGTTTCCGCATCGATTGCACGCACCGAATTGTCTGAGCATCCGAATGCAATCAGCTTACCGTCAGGCGACCAACTGGCTCCGTACACCGTGTCGTAGGTGACGCTGTGGGATAACAGCAATTCGCGTTTGTCGACATCCCAGACCTGAACTTCCCCGAGTCGTCCGGGTTGACCACCCGTAACAGCCAGACGTTTGCCATCGGGCGAGAACCGAACGGATTCGATACGTTCAGACAGACCGACCAGCCGATCAGCGATGCCGGAACCGTCCGCGTTGTGGAGCAACACTTCGTTGAAGCCGGCGACAGCCAAAAATTCCCCATCGGGTGTGAAGTCGAGTGATGTCACAACTGGTGGCAATGCGTACACCGGCGGGTTGTCACGACTGTAGTTGACCTTGGTGGAAGGCGGAGCGTCGTTGGTTGCGCCTTGAGCGATCCACCGGCGGATCAATTCGATTTCAACACTCGACAACGGCTTGGCATTGGGCGGCATCGCGGCCGCGCCGTCGACGGGCGTGATCTGTTTCACCAGAAAACTCTCGTCTGGTTTGGCTGGAACAACAGAGTGATCACCGCTTTCGCCACCACCCAGGAGCTTTGCAAAATCTGTCATCACGTACTTGCCGCTGGCCTTGGCAGGCTGGTGGCAGCCCTGGCACTTGGCCTGCAGGATCGGTGCCACCTGTTTGTGAAAGCTGACCGGTGCGTCGTCAGCGGCCAGAACACCATTGAGTGTCGCCAGGCTCGCGAATAGGAAAACGGCAACAGCTAATGACGTCTTGTTCATAACCGAGCAATTCCATCGTTGAATTGTGGCTGGAAAGACAGAACAGATTGTTCACTTTCCAGCAGACCTATGCAATGGTTGAGAACCAGTGCAGCGGTAGGGAATCAGGTAGGGTTTCCGGGGAGGGTGGTATGAAATGGCGGCAGACGAAAAGTGATTTCGCTGCGGCACCGTTGACGCGGTGTTGCCCATTAACAAACCAGTGATAAGAGGCTACCACTCTGGGGGCATGGAAGCAAGTTTCTGCAATGTTGATTTTAGGCCGAGTGTGGCGATCTCGCAGAAAGATCCAGTAAATTCGGGTTTTCCGCCGAACAGCAGCCCTGATAATCGTTTCCCGAGCGACGAAGTTAATGACCACCCATCCTGTCTAATCCGTACAATTCTCTCAACGGAGCCCTGCAAATGTCCAGAACAGTCACTGCCGTACTGCTAATCACCTTGTTCGGAATCACCGCCACCGTGTCCGCGGATGAAGCACTGCCATCTAATTCCAAACGCACCATCAAAGGCGCACAGAATCCTGCGGACACTTTGGTGACGGTGGAAATGATCGAAGCCGCATTGGATCTACCGTGTCCGAATCTACAGTTCACCGGAGAACATGACCTGACCGAGTTCCGGGAAGTGTTTGAGGCCCATTGGT
>CALFOL010000302.1 GCA_937919915.1 uncultured Planctomycetaceae bacterium | reverse complement strand
CGTGCTTCAGGTAAGGATGATCCGAAGGTTATTATGTGCGAAAACATATAAGCGATTGCTTATTCTCAGCGAGTATTTGAAAGGTGAACAATTTGCCAAAGCCGTTCGCCAGCACTGGGCGATCGAAAACAACTGTCACTGGCAATTGGATGTTCTGTTCAACGAAGATGATAGTCGCGTTCGCGAACGCACTCTGGCCAACAATTTATCATGGCTCAGGCGAGTCGCCGTCAGCCTGCTCAAGCACCATCCGTCCAAAGACAGTATCAAAGGAAAGCAACAAAGAGCGTCATGGAATCATCACTTCCTCGCTCAAGTACTGTGTTTTCATTGACCAAACTTCGCGCCCCCTCTGTGGCAGAACAGAGTGACCTTGTGGAAATGGTTGCCCGTTTTGATCCAAGGATCGTGAAAATGTGTGGCGATGGCAGCCGCGCTGAAGACTGAGCCCAACGTAGCTGCGTTTTCAAGTTCCTGAATGGCCGTGATGATTTCGCACGATCGTCGGGATCCGTTCTGTATTCAGCTCCAGGCCGTGAGGATATCCGCCTGTCGCAGCCAGCAGTTCCGCAAAGCAGTATTCCATGTCATCCATTAACTGCTGAACTTCGATGCCGCAGAATTCCGGGACACTGTCTCCGACGTACAGCCGGAAGCTGGAGTACATCTTCCGAGCTCCCGAAAGGTTGCCGCCTTCGAAGTGGAACAGGCAGACCGCAGCGTGGATCATTCCCTGAAAAAACGTTTTCTCCGGGCCGATAAGTTCTGACCAGAAGTCTTCGAAGACGTCATGGCATGCAAAGAACTCCCGCTGATTGAACAGCGCGATGCCCTTGTCGATTCTGCTGTCCTGAGAATTGAATATCATATTCCAGCGGCCTGTCTGTATCAGTGACGTCGGCCGAGTCTATCAGGAAAGCCCGCCGGTGAATATTTGACCGAAGACAGCGATACCCGGAATGTCTCCTTATCATTGTGCTACAGCGCATTACGCTGACTTGTGGCCGCGGCGAACCGTTTTCGACAGCAAGTCGCCTGCTCCCACGAGCCCGACGCATCCACATGTTTAGGTAAACTGCTCTAACGGGCTAAACGGAGCCAGTCACTTCAACGTTGGGTACTGGTGCGTTAAGCTGACGGAATTGCAACGTAACTGTTTCCTTCTACGCGCCTGGGAATTTGCCGTGAGAAATCGTCGCCTGCCGTTGTTCGTCTTATTCTGCCTGCTTGTTGTCAGCAGGACATTTGCCGACAAGCGGCCCAACATCCTGTTGATCTACACAGACGATCATTCTTACCGGACCATCGGCTGCTATCCACAAGCGTATCCGTGGGTGAAGACACCTAACATTGACGCACTGGCGGAAAAAGGTGTCCGGTTTGAATACGCCTACATCGGCACATGGTGCATGCCTTCGCGAGCCACCATGCTGACGGGCCATCATCAGTTCGGTGTGAATTCCATGCGGATGGAAGGCGAATATCCGGGCAGCGCGTACGATCCGGCGAAGGCTCCGTTCTGGCCCAAAGTGTTTCGTGAGCAAGGTTACTGCACTTCTCAGATCGGCAAATGGCACACGGGTACCGACACCGGAGCCAACCGGGACTGGGACCATCAAATCGTCTGGAACCGACCGCGCTATCCAAAGAACGCCGGCAACTATTTCTATGACCAGCTGATCGAAACCAACGGCGGAGCGCCGAAGGTAACCAAGGGTTACAGCACAGACAACTACACCAACTGGGCGGAAGACTTCATTCGTGGAGAAAACCGAGACGAAGAGAAGCCGTGGTATCTATGGGTGTGTTACGGAGCCGTGCATGGTCCGTTTACTCCTGCGGAACGTCATCGCGAAGCCTATCCCGGCCTGACCGTTCCCGTTCCCAAAGACATCTATCCCCCCCGCGCTGGCAAACCGGCGTACATGCAGAAGGTCAACAAGTGGGCGCCGAACGCAGATGGTGTCCCGGAGATGGCGGGCGGCTTCGGCGGGCAGACCGTGGAAGGTACCACCAGTATTCACGGCAATACGCTGGATGGCTGGGTGCGACAGTACCATCAGGGTGTGCGAGCGTTAGATGAGAGTGTGGGACGCCTGGTGACATCGTTGAAGGAATCCGGTCAGTACGAAAACACGTTGATCGTGTTTACGTCAGATCAGGGGTTTGCATGGGGACAGCATGGATTTCACACGAAGCTGGCTCCGTACGACGCCAACATTCGCTCACCGCTGATCGTCAGCATGCCATCGCAGTTGCCAACTGGGAAAGTTGTGCCACATCCAGTGGCCGGTGTCGACTTGATCCCGACTTTTTTCCGGTTCGCAAACATCGATTTGCCGTGGAAGATGCACGGTCATGATCTGACACCGTTGCTGAAGAATCCGGATTCCGAATGGAAGCACCCCGCGTTGACATCGTTCACGGCTCGCAGTTATGGCGCAGACACAAATCAGGTTCCCGCTGATACCACGGAAACCAACATCAACGGTATTCCATGGTACTTCATGCTGCGTGAGAATAAGTACAAGTACATTCGCTATACCGTCGAAGGAGAAACGGAAGAACTGTACGACCTGGACGCTGACCCGGAAGAGCTGACCAATCTGGCGATGCAGCCGGAGCTGAAGGATCAATTGCTGGCAATGCGAACGGCCACCATCGCTGAGCTCAAGCGGACAGGGGCAGGTATCGTCGACAATCTGCCGAAGGTTGCTGGTCAGTAACCGGTCTCTTCGAACTTCGCACGATTCCATTCGCTGATTACGGTCAACGCTGATGACAACCCCCACATGCAGCCCGGAAACTCTGGCTTCCGCAGACACCATCATCGCTTTGGCACTTGATGAAGACCTCCAGCAGCGCGGAGATCTCACCAGCCTGGCCACCGTTCCGGCGAGCAAAACCGCCAGCGTGAACATCGTTGTGCGCGAAGCAGGGTTCCTAAGCGGTGTCGTGCTGATCGCACGCGTGTATTCGGCCTTGTGCGCTCGCGACGATGCAGCAGCTGGTGCGGTCACGGTGGAAACGAAGATGGCCGACGGAACGGAAGTCTCCGCTGGCGATGTTGTCGCGACAGTCAGTGGACCGATTCGGTTGTTGCTGACCGGCGAGCGAGTCGTACTGAATTTTCTGATTCATTTGAGCGGAATCGCCAGCAAGACGGCTGAGTTCGTAAAGCGTGCGGAAGGCAGCCAGGCTGTCATTCTGGATACTCGCAAGACGCTGCCCGGTTATCGCCTGCTTCACAAGTACGCTGTGCGTTGCGGCGGTGGAACCAATCACCGCATGGGATTATTCGACGGCATGCTGATCAAGGATAACCACCTTGCTGCTAGAGGCAACGCTTCTGTGGCAGACGCTGTTACAGCGGCTCGTGACTACCTGAGCAGTCTTTCGCTTGATCTGCCCGTGGAGATTGAGGTCGATACGCTCGCACAGTTGCAGGATGCTTTGGCCGCCAGGCCGGAAATCGTACTGCTGGACAACATGAAGACGACACAGCTGCAGCAGGCGATCGCGATACGAGACAAGTTGTCGCCATCTACGTTGCTTGAAGCTTCCGGGGGAGTCAACCTGGAAACCATCGGCTGTATCGCCGGGACGGGTGTCGACCGCATCAGCATTGGCGCGATCACGCATTCTGCCCCGGCTCTGGACCTTGGCTATGACTGGCCGTGGTAGTGAGAGAGCACGCTGATGAAATTCACAGTTACTGAAGTCTGACTACAGTCCGAGTCCGATGGGTTCACGAAGGCGAAGTCTCGCAGAGGGGCTGTTGTACGTATCCTGGTACAACCAGTTGCGATGTGTTACGACCGTCAATTGGTCGCGGCGTTCATCAGTCGCGGCCAGGTAATGGGGGAGAGCTTCTGCAGCATCAGGACGATTGCAATCGTACCGGCAAGATTCATACTTGCTAACGACTGGTCGTCCCATCTGACCAGTATCGAAACCAGCCACAGGATGACGGAAAATCCGACGGCATAGTATACGGCATAGCCACGCCACGTCAGAATCCCAGCGAGGGACGCTGCGACACCCAGCTTCAGGAGTCCGGCACATACCAGCGGAACCCACCGGGCAAGCACGTATGCTATCGATTCGTTAATCGCTGTCCGCGTCATACCTGCGTACGCCAGTTCGGCGTCTGTGACGTCTTCGATTGATTGCCCTGCGCTGTACTGAAGACTCAAAACGATCGGAACGTAGAACAGATCCTGCAGTGCCTGCCAGCCGTTCATAAACAGCAGCACGGAGATCACGATCACCAATATCGGATGCATTTCTTTGCCCTCCACGAAGGTGGGCTCAAACGCGTCGGGAATGTTCTTCTTTAATCGCGGCTTTTGTTGTTCGGACGGTTTCCGACGTT
>CALFOL010000301.1 GCA_937919915.1 uncultured Planctomycetaceae bacterium | reverse complement strand
GTTCTCCGCGTCGAAGCAGCGAATATTCAGCGCCGCATCGACAATCCGCAGCTCCGCATGTTTTCGCGAAACAGCTTCATCCCAGGGAACACAGCAGTGACTGCCTTTCACACGACCGAGTACAGAGACGTCACCATCTGAAATCTCCCATGAGTCACGTTGACCTGACGATTGACCATCTGCGGTAAGGATTAACATAGCGAGAGTTTACGTCTGGATGTGAATTGCGGCAGCTATCGATTCGTCCGTGTCGGTGAGCTGGGTCGCAGTATAGTGCCGTAGTGGTGATTGTCGTGCACAACGACACGCTGCTTCATGCCATTCACTGCGTCAGATATCGATTTGATCCAGAAGAACTAACCACGGAGCAAAAACGTGCAGGGTAAGTCGAATTGAGATTCATGCGGCGCAGGCGTAAGTGCCGTCAGGTTTCACGCTGCCGTTGAAACCTAAAACGCGACATATTCGCCGCGAGCGCCGCATAATCTGGAATTGCTGTAACGCGAATATCCTGCCTAAACCGAAGTTTCAATTGTACGCCCGTTCACAACGGGCGACGCACATCCGCCGGAATGAAAATCGGTTATGGTATTCAGCAAATTTCCACACACACTGAAGACCTGCTTCCAGATAAGCATTTGCACACTGACTTTGATTGTGTCCGGGAGCATCGTGCAGGCGCAGCCCGATTCGGCAGAAGCTGCCGACAAACAGGACAAAACCGCCAGTGCCAAAACTGACGCGGACAATGCCGACCTGAACAGAATGGCTCTATTGCAACAGGCCGTCGATCAGTCGCACGCAGAGTTATTCAAAGACAACTGTTTCCCCTCGGCAAAGGAATGCGCGACGTGTCATCCGAAGCACTATCGTGAATGGTCTGTTTCGCCGCATGCTTATGCGCAGCTCAGCCCGGTGTTCAACGCGATGTCGAATAAGCTCAATCAGCTGAACTCCGGCACTCTGGGCGACTTCTGTATTCGGTGTCACACGCCCGTTGGCATGGCATTGAACGAACCCATCAACGGCACGAATCTCGATCGACACCCCGCATCCCGCGAAGGTGTCACCTGCGTGACATGTCATCGAATCAATCAGACGTGGGGCAAAGGTGCCGGACGCCAGGCGTTAGTTACCGGTGACGTGCATCAGGCTGTCTATGGACCGTTGGGAAGCTCGATGCTGCAGCAGGTGCTGGCTGATCCGGATCAAAACGGAACATTGAAGTCTTATGAGATGCCGGACACGCGCGGTCGGGACATCCATGCCACCTCTCATCGGTTTTTTGAAATCACAAAACCGGGTTTCTGCGGAACATGCCACGACGTCTTCGCGCCGAATGGGTTTCGGCTGGAAGACGCGTTCTCGGAATATAAGCAGTCCCCATCGGCGACGATTCATGGTCACAGCTGCCAGGATTGTCACATGGGGAGCGAACCGGGTCTGCCGTCAGGATACTCAATGGCTCCGGCGGCAGTCGTGGGCAACGTCAGCACCCCGACTCGCAAACACACGAACCACATGATCATTGGCCCGGACTATTCGATTATTCATCGCGGACTGTTTCCTCACAATGTAGACGCAATTCGCGAAGAGGGCGAAGTCGACACGATCAGCCTCGCGTCAAACGGAGTTGAGAGAGAAACGGGTCTGGCGACGATGCGCGAGTGGCTGTACTTCGACGATGCCAATGGCTGGGGTACGGAGGCGTTCGAAGCAAACGTCGCGACCAACACCTCGTTCCCGCCACCCTGGGATAGTAAACAGAACCGGCTCGCGGCCCGAAGCATTCTGAATGATCAATACCAACTGCTGACCGAAGCCAATCAAGCTCGGTTGCAACTGTTACAGGTTGGGTATCGCCTGGGGAACATTAACATCGAACGGGCCTGTCGCGACTATG
This sequence comes from uncultured Planctomycetaceae bacterium, assembly GCA_937919915.1. Taxonomy (GTDB): domain Bacteria; phylum Planctomycetota; class Planctomycetia; order Planctomycetales; family Planctomycetaceae; genus Fuerstiella. The sequence goes on along the minus strand of CALFOL010000301.1, from coordinate 4,023 downwards.
TGGATTTCGACATCGAAATTCAAAACGGAACGCCAGGCCATGGCGTCCCCACGGGGTTTGATGCCGAACGTCTGGTATTTCTGCGAGTTCACGTGTGGGCACCTGACGGGCGTCTGGTGTTTCAGTCCGGCGACCTGGACCCGAATGGCGACGTGCGCGACAGTCATTCGTTCTTTGTCCACAACGGTAAGCTGCCGCTGGACAGACATCTCGTGTCGCTGCAAAGTAAATTCATCACACGCAATATTCGCGGTGGTGAGCGGGAACAGATTCTGAACGTCCCGATTTCGCTCGACCCACTGCCATACACGCGTCCGGAGACTCGACCATTTACAGTTCTGGGGCGTCCAGTCGGCGCACGCAAACACAAACAGAACATCGAACCCGACGGCGTTCGTCTCGCAGAATACTCGTTGAAGCACAATCAGCTGCCGTCTCGCGGCGAGTACACGATTCGCATTCAGCTGATCGCCGGAATGGTGCCCGTGAACCTGGTTCACGAGATCTCGGACGTGGGATTTGACTACGGCATGAGTGCCCGGCAGATCGCAAAAGGGATTGTTGACGGCCATCTCGTTATTCAGGAACGCACTGCACAAGTCAACGTGCGATAGCGCGACGTTTCCACTTTTAGACTGTGAACTGTTGAACATTGAATCTCCCATATCGACGACGTGCCTGTGCCTGATCTGGATTTGCGCGCCGATCATTGTACTGGGATGCAATGCGAAACATGCTGCCGCTCAGCAGGAAACGCTGCCGCCGCCAATTCGCATTTTTCCAGTTCATCCCGCTGACGAGAAGCCAACAGCGGATGCAACAGATCACGGTGGCGAAGCAACCGATGCTGTTTATCCGAACGAATTCTTTAATCCCCGGAGTGTTCCCAACCGAGTGAGCGCATTCGCAGAACCGGTGCAGTATGACCCCAGCGTTCCGGAAGAAGACGAACCGCCGATCTACCAGCTGACGGAAGGAATCCTGGAAGTCCTCAGCCGGCCAGCCGATCCCATGGCAAATTTCTTTTCTCATGTGTTGTGTACCGAACACGATGAGCCTCATACGGAATTGGATTCGCACGCGATTGGCCTGCAGCCGACTCCGGACCGGCCGGATCTGATTCTGCAATGGGGTGAGGAATTTCTGGCACCCGGTTTTCTTGATCAGGGAATCTGCACGCCAACTGGAGCAGTCTGGCGGCCTTCGCTATGGGTCTTTGGAACCTACCGGACCGGCGTCAGCTATTTCGAAAACGGCGCCGGCAGCAAGGTGACGGAATTCGCGAATCGCCTGGATCTGTTTACGCAACTAAATCTGTCCGGCACCGAACGAATTCTGTTTGGCCTTCGTCCACTGGACGAAGAACGCGGCCCCGGTCGCAGGTTTACGGGCTACGACTTCACCAACGGTGATGAACTGGACAGCTGGAATGCGGACGTGCAAACACTGTTCTTCGAAGGCGACTTTGGCGAAATTTTCCCGCGACTCGACCCGACAGAAGGTGGCATGCTGGATTACGGCTTTTCCGTTGGACGACAACCGATGTCTTTTCAGCAAGGCCTGCTGGTCAACGAAGACAGGATTGACGCGTTGACCATTACGCGCAACACGTTGAATGGAAATGGTAACCTGAACATGCGGGCGACCGCTGTCTACGCATGGAATTCCATCAATCGCAATAACCTGACGGGCGGAAATATCGACGACGGTGACGGACAAATGGTCGGGCTGTTCACGGAGAGTGATCTCAGCAAGACCACCGTCAACGCGGATGTCGCTTACGTCTGGTCGGGCGACGGAGTCGACGACTTGATCGCATTCGGTCTCAGCGGCATTCGACGATTCAGCGGCTTCCACAACACATATAACTCTTCGCTGCACGTTCTGGGATCCTTTCCAACAAACGGAGAAACGAATCTGGCTGGTCAGGGCGAGCTGCTGTTCAGTCAACTTTCGTGGACACCGCATCATACTCACGACCTGATTTTCCTGAATTCGTTCTGGGCAATCGACCAGTTCACGTCGGCATCCCGCGGCCCGCTGGGCGGCGGTCCGCTGGGACAGACAGGACTGCTGTTTTCCGCGGCCGGTTTAGGGCGATACGGAGCACCGTTGAACAATCAGGCCAGCAGCGCGGCGGGCGGAAGCCTGGGCTATCAGATGTTCTTCGACCACGCGAAAGAACAGATCGTGTTCGAAATCGGTGGTCGACAGGACACCGATGGTGTCAACGACGCTGCGATTGCCGCGGGAATTCGGTTTCAGAAAGCCCTCGATCAACACTGGCTGGTTGTGGTTGACGGATTCGTGTCAAAGCGTGAAAGCTTTGATGTAGGGCAAGGCGGCCGCGTTGAATTGCAGATGAAGTTCTGAAAGATCGGCCGACGGTTAGACGATCCATGGTGCCTGGGCGTTGATTTTCCTTTGCCGGGCATTCAAAGATCGCCGCACTCTGAATACACTTACCCGAGTGTCATTGTCATTCCCCAAACGCCGAAGCTATTCAGAATGCAGATCGCCGGAGCCATCATTTGTGCGTTAGTCGGAATCCGACTTCTGCAGTCGATCGCCAGTGCGTTTCAGACGCAATCCATCCGCTCGGCAAGCGCAAATCGGTCGTTGGCATTGTTCGACGAACAAATCGCTGCGACAAGGGCGTTGCGAATGCAGCGCGAAGATCAGCAATTGCACTGGAATGGATATCGTAAATTTCGAGTGGCTCGGACAGTGCTCGAAGCAGAAGCGACCACATCGCTGTATCTTGTGCCACACGACAGAAAAAAACTGCCGGCGTTTCGCCCCGGCCAGTTTCTGACGTTTCGATTTCAACTGCCCGGCGACAAATCAGGCGAGCAGAAATCTGTCATTCGTTGTTATTCTCTCTCCGATGCACCGCGCGAGGATTATTTCCGAGTCACCGTCAAACGTGTCCCCGCGCCGTCGGGAGCAGATTGTCCTCAGGGATGCATCTCCAATCACATCAACGACAACGTCAAGGTCGGTGACATTCTGGACGTGCAGGCTCCGCGAGGCGACTTTGCGCTGGATCCTCACGGCACCAGTCCTGTCGTGCTGATTGGCGGTGGAGTCGGAGTGACACCAGTCCTCAGCATGCTGAACGCGATTACTGAATGTGGATCAAAACGCGAAGTATGGTTTTTCTACGGTGTCCGCAAAGGTGCCGATCAGATCATGCAGCAGCACTTGCGGGATATTGCAGATGCGCATGCCAATGTGAGTCTGTTTGTGTGCTACAGCGATCCGTCTGAAGTCGACACGACAGACGATGGCTATCAACGCAGAGGGCACGTCAGCATCGACTTGATTCGAGACGAGTTGAAGGTCACAAACTTCGACTTCTACATTTGCGGTCCAGGCGGCATGATGGAATCTCTGGTTCCCGCGCTGCAGGCATGGGGCGTACCGAAAGATCGCATTCACACCGAAGCATTCGGGCCCGCTGCCGTCAGGAAGCCCGCAGCAGAAACGACGACAGTCCGCGGGAAACAGTCGAAGACAAAACTGACAGTGAAGTTTAGCCGCTCGGGAAAAACGGTTGCGTGGGATCCCACCGCGGACAACCTGTTGAACCTGGCACAGAGCAATGGCATAGCGATTGATTCCGGCTGCCGAGCAGGCAGCTGCGGCACCTGCCTGGTCGCGGTCAAAGAAGGATCAACGGAATGCTGCGTCGACGCGGACTGCCCGGATGGTTCGTGCCTCACGTGCGTTTCCGTTCCGGTGGGAAATATTACTCTGGACGCTTAAGCTCGGTGGTGTGCAATTTCCTTTGCCAAGGCCCTTTTGGTCAAGCGATTCTTGGAGTTGGTTGTTTAGGTTCGCCCAAGGCTCCGAAATTCCGCCTTAATGCCCGGATTAATCGCGGTCTAAGTAACGCCACCGCGGCTGGCAATTGTGCCGCACAACCGACGAGAATCTCAGACAAAGTTCAACCAGCTCACCACGAAGCCTAACCCGGATATTGCATACGCGGTCATGGAATCGGACTTGCGCGATCGCCCA
>CALFOL010000300.1 GCA_937919915.1 uncultured Planctomycetaceae bacterium | reverse complement strand
CTGAATTACTGGGTGGTCATTCATTATGTGCGATTATTTGTGGGCGGGTGCTTATCAATTAACAAGGCATTGCGTCACCTGGTGCAGCGGTTTGTCGTCACCTGACCTCACCGGACTCTATGGTGTTCCCATATGTTCACGATACTGCTGATCCAGGACAGCGAATCTCACTCCTGTAATCTCCTCCAATGACGGTTCTTTCATGACGTCCCCCAGGTCGGGGCGATAAGCCGCGGACAGCAGTGTTACGAAATCATCGCGATAAATGCCGTCTTGATAGTGCATCAAAAAGTGGGCGATTCCTGAAGACTGTGTGTACAGCTGTCGAAGATTCGGGTGCTGTTTGAAATCCTTCATCCCAAGACCACAGAATCCCTGCATTGGCGCGTAGAAGAACACGTCTTTGTCTTGACTCAGCAGGCGTTCTCGAGCGTTTCGAAATCGAACGTAGTCAGGATCACCGACAGTGACAGTTCCCTGGTGAATCATGATGGATTCGAAGTAGCAGGCGATTCCTTCCACCATCCAGAAGTTGGAATTTTCACATAGCGTCCACGGACGTGCCTGAAGTTCGCCCAGAACGTTTCTTTTTCTGAGAGCTGCTGATCGTCGATCCGCGACAGTCGCCAGATCAAAAACCTGGTGCGTCGCTTCGTGATACACAACGTCCAGGTCTTTGTCGGCTGGATCGCGAAAGTAGTAGCTGGTTCGAGTATCCTCAAGGTACAGTCCGTTTGAAACGGTCCCCTGAAGCTGCTGGTTCTTTGCGCGCACGATCCGCTCATATTCTGCGCGGCTGGCATAGTAGTGAACCTCCATCGGCTCATCCGATTTTCCGCCACGACGAATGGCCTGCGCGTCTTCGAAGCGCGAGCGGAGCGATTTGGGAGTTTCGAAGAATGCCGCAAAGTTTGTCGTCAGCCAGTCGTGAAAGATCTCCAGCTTGCGGGAAATTTCGACACCCTCTTCCAGGCTGGTATTGGTCTTCACCAAAAAATGCTCCGTCTGGATAGTCCATGCGTTGCTGAAGTCTCGCCGCAGCTCTACTTCCTTTGCGTCCGACACCCATTTGGATTTCCACAACCGTTCGCCCTGTTCGTAACGATCAACATGTCGCGCGGGAATCCAGCCGAATTTGGGATGATTGACTTCCGGCAGACGGCCGCTGCGTTTTCTGGCTTCGAATGGCGATACCCATTCGCCCGCGTACGCCGAATCGTTCGAGCGCGTGGGGTCCACGAACAGCTTCTGCCCCAGAACGGCTCGCGCGTTGGCGTGATCCGGATGCAGTCGCAACGTGTCTTTAATAAGCAGGTAAGCCATGGTGGGCATGTTCGCCGCTGTCAGCGCTTTACGCGCCAGGCTATATAGCTCTTTAGCACGGTCTTCGCGTAATTCCTGTAATCGTGTCCGCCATATTCGCTGTTCAGCCGGCAATTGATTGCTGAGTGGCAATTGCACCATTGTCGCCAGACGGGGTTCGGCATTCGCGGTTGTAAGTTCCAGCGAAATCGCGGTGACGTCTTCCGCAGCCTGTACAATCCCCTGATCGTGGCAACTCTGGCTAAGTTGCGAGAGTTCATGGCGCAGCCCTTTCAGAATCGACTCGTGCTGTTTGTGAAACTGCTCTCGACGTCGGTCAATGACTGTTCGTTCTTCTCCCAGCGTCAGCCCGCCCTGTCCAGTGTGGCCGAAGACGACGGCACACAGGCAGGCAATCTGAAACAACAAGCGATAGATATTCATTCGCGGAACCTTCGTCGCGTTGGCATCGCCGGAATCCATCAGGCACATCGGGGGAGAAACGGTCTGGAAGAAGTCTCTGGATGGTACCATCAACACAAGCCCTGAAGAAAGACATGTTTCATCCCGCCGGATTTCTGCATTCAGGTGAGTACGGCACTCGTCCCCGAATGGCCGCGGCGGTAAAGTATAAGCTCATTGAGTCACTTGTTTCACCGGGCACCTCAGGTAAGGATTCGGCGTCATCGCGTGATCGTTGCCTGGAATTACACCATAACTCAACCCCCACTTCCGCTTTCATAAGACCGCTTCGCCGTGACGACAAGAATTAGAATCTCCGTAACCGATCGTGATCTGCCGATGCACGTCAGGAACGGTTTTATGCGGTACGATAAATTCGAACCGTTGACTCAGGGCGGTGAAGCACTGCTGCGAACATGCTACGACGAGAATCTGGGGCGAACAGTCGTCATGAAAACGCTGCTCCCGCAGTTGGCGAATCTCGAGGTTTACCGGAAACGATTCCTGCGTGAAGCTCGTGTCACCGCCCAGATTTCTCACCCGGTCACCGTGCCTGTCTACGAAATCAGCCGTGATCGAGACTCCAATGTTTACTTCACAATGAAGAAACTCGGTGGCTGTGATCTGAGCGACATTCTGGACCGCATCGCAGCAGGTGATGCCGCCACGACAGAAAAGTTTCCGCTGGACCAACTGCTCAGCGTACTGATCCGAGTCGGGCAGTGTCTGGCGTTTGCACATGATGCTGGTGTTGTGCATCGCGATCTGAAACCAGCCAACATTATGGTCGGCGACTACGGTGATGTCACACTGCTGGACTGGGGACTGGCCAAAGTCCTGGACATGGATGACAACGACGAAATCGAACAACTGGCCCGCAGTGGGCAAAAGGAAATGTCAGGTCGACTAACGGGCCGTGGCGACGTACAGGGCACACCGTTCTATATGTCTCCTGAACAGGCACGCGAGACGGCGAATGTGGATCATCGAACGGATATCTACAACATGGGAATCCTGCTGTTCGAAATCCTGACGAACCAGAGTTTCATGTCCGGACGCAACTTCAAGGAGATCAAGCGGAAGATTCTGGAAGATCCGGTTCGCGGGCCTGCCGCTGCGGCTCCTGGGAACGGGATTTCGCCGGAACTCAACTCGATCTGCGTGAAAGCGCTGCTAAAGAATCCAGATGATCGCTATCCTGATATGGGAACCTTTGTCCAGGATCTTCGAAACCATCTTCTGGGCAAATCAACCTCGGTTTTTCAGCAGTCACCACTTGCTCGACTGCTGCACTCCAGTAGCCGTAAAACCTTCAATATCAGTTCCGCATTTTGGTTAGCGGTCGGTGTGGCACTGGGCGCTGTGGGGCATTTGATCTACAGCACCATCTGACACAACTCGCAGCGTTACCGAAGATACAGTTTAAATTCCGCAGCCGCGTCCCCACATTCACAGAGCCCAATGACATCACCCACTCCCGATCTTCTAAAATCCGCTCTCAATCTTCACAACGTAACGGTGGACGATTCCTGCATTAACTCGCTGGTGGACTACTGCAAGCTGCTGTGGGACTGGAATAGCAGAATCAATCTGACCAGACACACGGACATGAATTCGTTCGTCTGCCGAGACCTGATCGACACACTGCAATTGGCGAAACATATTCAGGTCGGCAGCTCTGTCCTCGACGTGGGTTCCGGCGGAGGAGTCCCCGGGATTCCGCTGGCGATTCTGCGAAACGACCTGACCGTGTCACTGGCTGAGTCGATTTCGAAAAAAGCTAAAGTGCTGGCGTCCATCGTTCAGGATCTGGAATTGCCGATTACCGTCCACGATGCCCGTGCTGAAAAAGTGCTGAAGACAGAACGCTTCGACACGTTAACTCTTCGTGCTGTCGCTTCACTGCGAAAAATTCTGTTTTGGTTTCAACTGAATCCGAAAGCGTTCGGTCGGCTGTTGTTAATCAAAGGGCCACGCTGGGTTGCGGAACGCGACGAAGCAAAGCTGCTGGGCCTGACCGACAACGTGGAAATAACCGTAATTGATGAATACCCGACGCCTGGACACGATAGCAACAGCGTTATCCTGTCCGTGATTTTTGGGGAGAGATAAACTTGGCAACGACAATTACGGCATTGGGACACGCCGCGTTTCAGGTTGAGACCGGCGGCAAAACGATTTTGATCGACCCGTTTCTGACCGGCAACCCTTTGGCAACGGTGACCGCCGACAGTATCGCCGCTGATGCGATTCTGGTGACTCATGGTCACAGCGACCACGTGGGCGACACCGTGGAAATCGCCAAACGCACGAAAGCAGTTGTGGTTTCCAATTACGAAATCGTATCGTGGCTGCAGGAACAGGGCGTTCCGAACGCTCATCCGATGCACATCGGCGGCAGTCACGCGTTCGACTTCGGGACGGTCAAACTCACGATCGCTCATCACGGTTCCGTGCTGCCAGACGGCACGAACGGTGGCAATCCCACGGGCATCATTCTGAAAACAGAGGACGGCAACATCTACTTCGCTGGTGACACCGGACTGTTTCTGGATATGCAGTTGATCGGCGAAGAAAATCTGGCAGTTGCGGTGCTGCCCATCGGAGACAATTTCACGATGGGCCCGGACGATGCTGTGAAAGCCACAAAGCTGCTGAAACCGACGACTGTGATTCCGCATCACTATGACACCTGGCCGCTGATCGCACAGGACACCGCCGCGTGGGCAAAAATGACAGCGGCCGAAACCTCCGCGACACCGGTCGTGCTCGGCGTCGGTGAGACTCACACATTATAGACACCAACAACTGACAACTGCATATGTCCGATCCCATCCCACTGCTGGCGGCCGACACACTGCCCGTCGGCGAGTCTGCTGAGGCCGTCGCCGCTGGTCAGGTTTTTGCCGTCTACAATGTGGACGGTGAATTCCGAGTCATCGATGGCATCTGTCCTCACGCCGGAGGTCCGCTGGGCAAAGGCATGCTGAACGCGGGCGTTGTCACATGCCCATGGCACGGTTGGCAATTCGATGTCGAATCCGGACAGCACTGCCTGAACGAAACAATCTGCCAGCAAACCTACGCCGTCGAAATCATTGATGGACAGGTCTGCATCCAACTGCCGGAATAACGCAGACTGAGCTGCTGAATTATGTCACGTCGACCACGTTCATAAAATCCGCCAGTCGCTCGAACACGATTGCGCAACTGACAACAGCGACGATCGTGGCCAGCACGTGACTGCCAAGCCATTCTTTCACGATCGTCAGTGTTGACTTTGGCGTCGTAAAACAACGGCTAAGCATTACCGACTGTTGTGAAGGTGGTTCGCATAATTTCGGAGCAACGTAGCTGTAGCGTTCGCCGTGCTCGATCGCGATGACCTCTTCAGCTACCAGACGTTTGCCGGCAAGTTCAGAAACGATCATTCGCAGCATCAGTCGATCAAGACGTTCGACAGCGAAAGAGGGAACATCCGGAGTCGCATGAGGATTACCAACGCCGGAGTGATCCGTCAGAAACAGGTACTGGCCCATCGACAGCAATGACGCCGTTCGCAGGATCACTTCCGCTTTCTTCTCAACACCGCTGGCTCCAACAGGGAAGATTCTTACGCCCTGCTGGCTTAGCCCGTAGATTGCCGCTATTGCCTGAGCGTTCTTATCCGAATGCGGCGGAGCGTCTCCGACCAGAAACAGTACGCGAGCGGTATTCGTTTTTCGCCACGTCAACTGTTCAGCACTTTGCAGAGCGACGTCCATGGCTTCCGGGAAATCGCCGCCGCCCTGAGCCGTCTGGGCATCCAGATTGCGTCGAAAGTCTGACAGTGAACCCGTGAAGTCGAACGTGCGGCATACATACTCATCACCGTTATCACGATAAGTGATCAATGAAAACCGCTGATCGATGTCAGGAAACATTCTGCTGACTGACGCCACAATGTTAACGATTTCGGTCTTTAGATATTCCAGTTCATCGCCCATGCTGCCCGTAGTATCCACCACAAGCGCCAGGTCCAGCTGCGTGGGCAGTGTCGACTGAGTTTCCTGCAGTATGACAGACCACGAACAATTGGCCTCCCGATACTCATCAACAACGGCATCGGCCTGGCCATCGACGTAAACCTGCAGGTGCAGCGGCTGACTCTGCTGAGTATGTCG
>CALFOL010000299.1 GCA_937919915.1 uncultured Planctomycetaceae bacterium | reverse complement strand
GAATCCCCCTCTCTCCGCTTCACAAATTGACGTCCTCGTAAGTACTGACTCTGTCGGGATTTACGAGGACGTTTTTCTTTGTCACAGTTGACTGTGACAAGAACTGTGACAAAAGGACCTCGAAAATGCCCGTTGAGACAGGCAGTGCCACGATGGTTTCGATGAGTAGTTGACCTTCCTCCTCTGTCGCAAAGCTCCACACACAAAAAATGTTTCCGGGCACACCGCTAGGAAACGAAACTACACAAGGTTGAGACCGCTCATCTGTCGTGCGGCCTCGTTGTGGTCGACGTGATAGTAATGCTTGACCATCGCGCTTTGGCGGTGCCCAAGCCAGTTCATAAGCAGTTGTTCGGGAACGTTGTTGTTTGCGCACACCGAACAAAAATAATGCCGAAAGCTGTGCAGTCGACCGTCACTGAATCCGATTTCGTCGTCCATCGTAGGGAACTGTGCCTCAAGGGGAGTCAGAACGTCTCGGACGAGGATTCGTCGAACTGTGTCGGGTTTAAGTCGACCGTTTCGTGGACCATGAAATATCAGGCCGTCTGCATGCCTGGATATTTCGTTGAGGACAGTCAGAAGTTCAGGGTGAATAGGGAATGCCCTGCTGTGGCCTGTCTTGGTTGTGCGTTTGTTTCGTTTCTTCTTCCTGGCCGATTTGCTTTCGTCGGTTAGCGAAATGCGCGAGCCTTCAAGATCGATATCCGACCATTTAAGTGACGCCAGCTCAGAAATCCGGAGACCAGTACAGGCAAGGGCGACAACAACGTCATGAAGCCATCCAAGATCAGGGTCCTGAAGGCAGTGTTCTCGCATTGCTCGGACTTCGGTCTGGGTCCAGCAGTAGGTGTCTGTGCCCGAAGCCTTCTTCAGCGGCATGTCAATAATGCATTCTGCTGCAAGCAGGCTATCCTTGACCATCCATTTGACGCACTGCTTGATTGTCATCAACTCAAGATACTCAGTCCTGTAAGCGTACGTCTCGCTGTCCATCCATGCGGCGTATTTCTCCAGCAGCATCCGATTAACCTTAGTCCAGCAATCGACACCGCGTTTCTTTGCGAACGGAATGAACTTGTCGAATACTGCTCGATACCGCTTTTGCGTTGCCTTGCTCGCGCCTCCCGCGATTTTCGGACGTCGAACATGGTCTTCGTATTTGGCACGTCCGCTGTCTAATGTAAGAGTTTTCTGAAATTGGGTGGCAGGTGAATCGTCGTCGGTGGCGATTCCGAATTCGACAGCCATCTTGTGATCAAGCAGAGGTAGTCGTTTCAGGGCCTCTTCACGATCCTTCGTCCCGAGAGATTTCACCCCGAGATTCGTCGCACATGATCGGCCATCTGCATAGTAGACGGCATTGCGTTGAATCAGATTCCACGTGTAGTTGGTGCAGGCGATACTTTTGGATTTTCGTTTCATTGGCAGTCACCACTTTCCTCTTCTGTTCTGTTCAAATCTGTTTTCTTATTCCATGAACTTAGGTGCCGGGCCGGGCAGCTTCTTCGGACGGTCGCTGTTGCGATGTCTGTTCTCTGTAGCGGCTTCAATCTCTTTCGACTTGAGAAACCCGAGGGTAGACGCGTCAAACAACCGGCGGGTGCGAGGTCCACCTGGTTGGTGTGATTTGATATTGCCTTCTCGAATGCGACGACGTATCGTGCTGGGTGACAGCCCTGTAAGACGGACGACGTCGTCGAACAGGACGTAGCGTGGATTGTTGTTGATTGTCGTGCCGGTCATATCGCTCCCCAGTAGTTACAACGAGGGGGTTGTACCGGCGATGGACGACACGAAAAAAGGGAGGCCGCTCTTAGAGCGGCCTCCCTTTTTTACGTTGGGCTTCTGTTACTTACGCTGGCTAGACCTCCAGTGATTCCATCCAGTCACTTCCGAGCTGCGTTTTGAGACATTGGTTGTCCTTTCGTAACAGCTCTTCATAGTCTGGAACCTTTTCCTCGGAGCCCTCCGAAGTATGGTTCTGCTCGAGGAACGCCGCTATCGCCCGCCTCACTTTCGCAGCACATCTGCCCAGCACTTCACTGTGCCGTCCGTACAACACTCGCATGTAGTGTTGGAAGACAAACAGCCGCTCGTATCGCTTCAAGGTCCCGCGCGAAGCATTGGAGCGTTCGACAACCGCCATCCAGTCAGCAAGGTGAATTACGGTCGGTACTTCGTGACCAAGTGATTCGTGGACAATGTCGCCCAGTGTGCCTCCTGCAGAAACCCTGCAAATGTCAGGAATCTCGAACACGAGCACACCGCGACCAAGGCTCTCTGCGTTCTTTGCTGGCAGCAACGACGGGAGTTGGGGTTGCAACGGTTCGACGAGTAACGGGCCGTTTAGCTTGGCCAATCTCCACCGTTCGCACAAACGCCTCACCGCATCTACAAACTCCAAGGATTCAGGTTCAGTCTCTCGTGAAACACTCGGCAGTGCGGAAATGTCAATTCGCGTAGATATCGGAAAGCCATGTTGCAGGATCTGTGCACGATGAGACCGAATAAGCGCATCTCTTTCTCCGAGGAATTCTGGGTTTGTCAATAGCCAGCCGAGGTATGCCCGGGCCTGCCTCCACAGTGCGGTCGTTCGCTCATTCATGAGCGAATTTCTCTCGCGTAGGCCCGAACGACTCAAGTCCAGGTTCAAAAACTCTGCTTGTTCTGGCGTAAGATTTATCGGCCTGCGACTTAGCATGACGGAGCAGATCACATTGCGATCACAAAAACCAACCTGGAGAGAATGATCGCCACAGATTTCGGAAAGTGAGTACTCCAGTCGCATCAGTCCCGAATCAAACCTCTCGGCCCCGACGTTCGATTCCAAGAGCTGTAGTAGACCCACTGGTAGCGTGTAGAAGTATTTCCCTGCAATCAACGGGTGATCCACAAATTGCTCAGGAATCTGTGTGGCTGTGGTTCCGGCTGGAACGGATTGCGATGGGCTTGTACTGCGAACTTTCATGTCTTTCTCCGCTGAGCCAACTTCGTGCCAACAAATTTGCCACGGTGTTGATGAGCATTCTACGTTTCTTGTTTTCGGACGTCACTGGTTCTTCTTTCTTCAAGAGCGTTTCCTTTCTGAAATCAAATTTGGGGACCGCAAAAGCATGTAAAATCTTTCGAAGTTTCGGGCTTCTCGCAGCTCAAGTCACGCTCGAGAACGTCAAATGGTCAGGCGACCTAACTGATGGAACTCTGATCGCCAGGACGGCAATAGATAATCGATCCCTCACTAACACCTGCCGCATTTCGGACGTTGATTTAGCAAACAAAGGGATGCTCTGAGCGGAGCTTACCGCCGGACGATGCTCGCGGAGGCGGCATTCTAAATTGCTGTCTGACTTGAAGCATTCGACCAACAGATAAGATGCAGCACTAACTCACTTGCCGCATTATTGGCCCGAATTCAGCTGCAGTGAGGCACCGCGACGTTCAAGAACAAGCAATCAATGCTTCTGTGATAAATAGACATCCCCATCAGTCTATTATGACACGATTTTCGAGTTTATTTAGCAATCAACGAACGCCGCTTGCGCGACTGAAGCCATGGTTTTCGTGGATGTCTCATTAGCAGTCGTGGTCGAACGCGCCGTGCCCGCTCCATTGGAGTTCCTTCGCTCGAAAGGCAACCATCGAGCCTTCGAATCCGGGACAGCATCAGGAATCGGCGCGATTCTCAGTTCTGCCGGGGACAGCAGCCGGTCGTAACTTATTTCTTGTCATCAGTTTGCGCTATGCTGCGTTTTTATTTGTATTGTTACTGGTCGTGTC
>CALFOL010000298.1 GCA_937919915.1 uncultured Planctomycetaceae bacterium | reverse complement strand
AGGCAGCAGACTGGCTGCATGATGTTCGATGGCCTTTGCCAGCTCAGCAGAACAACTGCCTTCAATCCGGATGCTGTCGGCTGTCCGTAACAACTTCAGACTGTGTTCTGCGATGGCTTGAACAACGGTGTTCAGGTCGATCATTTTGAAATGCTCCTTTGATGTCCCCCGTATATTTCTATTTTGGGGACTTGGTTTTTGGGGAGTTGTTCCTGCCGGTGCCTGCGACGGATTGCGACGTACTGCAGCAGGTGACTAAGGAATTGAAGTCCCCAGAATCAAGTCCCCAGAATTAGAGAGACACTATGCTGCAGGTGGTGCAGCCACTTCAATCACCAGCTTCGGAGGTGGAAACCACCACCACGCTTTGCCGTCAAACTCGGGCAGGTCTTCAACCGGAATTCCGGTCTGCTGGCTGATGTCTGCTGCTGCTTCCGGTCCGGCCTTCGGCTTAATGGTCTTCACCATCAGATGCTCCCTGGCACGATCCCCCGTACCCTTACTGATGCCTTCGATCTTCAAGCCGTCCTTCATCGTGGCGGCCTCCGTTGGCTCTGTGAGATTGTCCTGCAACCATTTCACTGCCTTTGCAAATTCATCCTTTGGCCTGCCCGGACCTTTGCCCTCGCCGATGGCAACATCCCGGACTTCGTTCAGTGTCTTGCCCGATAATTCAAGCCAGTCGATGGCGGGAACGGGAACCTTTCGGCCGTCAATCGGGACCATGATTTCGCGAAAGCAGAACCGCCAACTAAGGTCCTCAGAGTCCCGATTGGCATTGTTCAGTTTTCCCGGCAGGAACAGCCTCATCTTATCGTCATCAGGATCTTCAAGGACGTGCCAGATGGCTCTGGCTGTCCGCACCAGTCCAGCCCCGAGAATGGCGTTGTCTGCATTGCCACGCTGAAGGCCACTTCTGGAATGATGTTCCACACATAGCATCGTGAGATTCAATTCCGAGGCGATTTTCGCCAAAGGCTGAGCCACCTGCTTCTGGTGCGTGTTGGACTTGTGTTCCGTCTGCAGGCTGACACTTTGGAACGTATCCCAAACGCACAGCCGATAGTCGCCGCGTTCTTTCAGTTGCTGGTAAACCTGAGGCAGATGCTTTGCGAGGTCGATGTGCATTGCGTCTTCTGGGTCGTCACCGGGTTTACCGATTCCATCGATGATGTCGACCAGCTCAAGGTCTGCGCCTGCTGCCATCAATCTCGGAACAACCGTTGCCGAAGCGTCTTCTTCTGCTGAGCAGTACAACACTCGGCCTTTCGGTGGCGTTGTGCCATCCGGCCAGCTTCGCCCCGTGGTAACTCTGGCCGTGCAATCTGCCACCACCAGACTTTTCCCTTTACCCTCAGGCCCTGCCACGATGTTCAGCGCCTTCAACTGCAGATGACACGGCCAAAGCCATTCAACGGCCTGGGGCTTCACCGTCGACGCCTGCCGAACCATCAAGCGAAGACCACCATCTGGCTGCTGTGGCTTCAGCGTTGGCGCCGTTGTCGTCTGCTGGGATGACTTCGGCAAATTGTCCAGCTTCAGCTTCGGTGCATTCTGTTCTTTCGCCCAAAGGTGACAGGCTGGCTTCAGGGCCTGAGCCTCCGGCTTCGGTGGCTGGCATCGATTGTTCCAGGCGACAACCAGAGGCTCAAGTTGCTCCCAGTCTGCTCCGGGATGATCGGCCAGCCACTTGCCGACCAGCACAACCAGCAGCCCGTTGCGAAGTCCTGAGCCTGCTCCGGGATGATCTTCCAGGGTATGGCCCTCAGCGTCGGCGATGATGCTGCGAGCCTGTCCGGTTTTCTGTCCGGTCTTACTCTGCCCCGGTTCCCTGAGCAGGTCCAGCAGATCGGCAGGACACTCGGGAGGTTCATCAAATTCTTCAGGCTCGACAATCCACTCATAGCTGCCGTGTGCGGTTTTCGATGGCGGGACGCATGCGTAACCACCGTTTGCCCGTGTGTCGATGCTCAGCCCGCTGATGTGCGCCTTCGTGGCGATCCCTGCATCATCGCCGACGGGATACGCAAACCAAACCTGTTGCCCACCGGATGGCGTTGAGTATCTCGGCGCATCGATATCTTCAACGGGAATGCCGGTGAACGCTTCGAGCTCCGTAAACCCGTTACCGTCGCCTTTGATGTCGATGTCGAGAACCAAAAGGCCTGAGCCTTCACCTGTAGCGATTCCGATGTTTGCCGATGGCGATTTCGCCCACCAATTCGCAAGCGTCTGCAAATCCGTTGTGGCCAGCTTCGGCCAGCCTTTGATCATTGGTGTCTTAGCTGCATTGCACGGAAAGACTCTATAGCCCTGTTGAGCATAATTTGCGGCAGCTTCAAGTATCTTGTTTTCGCCGAAGTCCGGCGTGTTACAATCCATGGTGGTTGTTCCAAAGTGGTTGAGAGAAAAGCGAAGGCCAGCCCGAGGTTGCTCCCTCAGGCTGGCTGCTTTTTTGGGTGGTTACTGCTGTTTCAGAAAGCTGCCGACGCGCGTTGCTCCGCTGTCGGTTTCTTCCACGACCACCATTCCCCGGACGCCTGCATAACTCTGCAGGTCAATCTCTTCGCCCGCTGCGATGTCAGCGCCTTTCAGGGCTTTCACGAACTTGTAGAGATTGCTTTTCGGACTCAGCTTTTGAGAGACGATCCTGCTGGTTTCGGCACCCTCATGTTCGCCCTGCAGAATCTTCCACTTCAGCCGGACCCCCGGCCCGTAGTCGTCAGACAAGAACTCTTCGGCTCCCACGTATTCGGCCGAATAGCCGCCAACGGGAATGCCTGTTGTGTCGCTCATTACGAACTTCATTGATTTGCTTTCTTAGTGAGTTGAGAAAAGAGTCATCTGTTTTGCCGCTGGTGTGCGGTTTTTGCTTGCGCTACGACGAAGGGTTCGCCTGAGCTTCCAGCCACGCCAGAAGATCACTCCGCCGCCATCGTGGATGAGTGCCGCATCTGACTGGTTGCGGGAAAATCTTCGCGTTGCAATCGAGTTCAACTTTTCGCGTTGATATTTGCCGCCAGTCTGCCACTTGTTTTTTAGTTAACAGTGCTGGCAGCTCCGCCACGTCTTGCTGTGCTGCGGTTTTTAGCTGGTCCGGAATCAGCGTTGCATTTTTCATCGTTTCGCCCTCAGTTTGCTGCGTCGTTTGGAATCCGCTTGTTTGCGGGACAGAGGGATTTTGGCGGGTGGTTTTCCCACTTGTTTCCTACTTGCGGACGCGCACAAAAAAGAGGATTCACGGGCGGTTGAATGCCGTGAATCCTCTGGATTTAGTTGCCGATCTTTTTTCGAAAAAAGTTTCCTGAGTTCCTCCGATTTGAGCTAAGTAGGAAACGTCCGACTTTGTGCGTTAGCGTTTTTTAGCGGTAGTTCTATGCTCTTCAATTTCTTGTGGCGTTGGTGGGCGAGTCTCAGACAGGATCTCTGGAACTCGGTTCTTGTTGACGCTCGTTGCTCTCACAATTTCCGCGAATGACTTCTTCGCGTTGCCAGGCTTCTGAACACACGCCCAAACTTTGAAGTACGCTGCCTTCCCATCGCTGCGTTTGTAGAATTCCGGCCCGGGTTTTTGAACGCC
>CALFOL010000297.1 GCA_937919915.1 uncultured Planctomycetaceae bacterium | reverse complement strand
AGCAGCACGCCGGGTGTGTCTTAACCCTCTGGCACTGCAAATGGATCCACGATCTGTGGCTTTTGAATCATGCCACTGCGGATCATCTTCACGGGGACATTGCGGCGAACAACTCGACCGTCTTCAATGACTCGGATCCGCTTGATATTGCGTCTAAACAGACGTTTGCTGATACCGGTGGTCTGTCGACCGTTACCGCCGAGGTATTTGTACTTACCACGTTGCTGAACGCTGTTGCCAGTGACTGGGGTTGTGTCTCCATAGAGAGCAACCAGCTTGGCACGTTTGATGCGTTTGTTCTTCTTGAGGGTACTCATATCTGTCTTCGTTCCTGTTGCGGTGAACCCGCAATACATTTCAAGCGATCGGCCGGAACCGAAAAGACGGGTGCACAAACACACGAAGTCTCTTCCTAAGACTCCAACGCACCAATACTTCGCTAAGGTTTCTTCCGTAAGCGCCCGGGAGAATACTCGCCAGAGAAGGGAAGTTCAATTCTGATTTCCGTTTACGTCGGCAGGAATCCCCGAAGTTTC
Source organism: uncultured Planctomycetaceae bacterium (assembly GCA_937919915.1). GTDB lineage: Bacteria > Planctomycetota > Planctomycetia > Planctomycetales > Planctomycetaceae > Fuerstiella. The sequence continues at coordinate 2,592 of CALFOL010000297.1, read as the reverse complement.
CCGACATTTTACCGCAAAAGCGAGAATTGCGTCCGGAATTACCCCGTCTCACGGCTGAATTCCAAAAATGTGGAAGATTGCGAAAGAGCATCCTCCAAAATACCAGCACGGCGCGCCAGCGGGTCAACTCGTTGCATTTCTGTTGATTCAACCGCTGGCGCGCCGTGCGTGTATTTGGATGACTGTGAGTTTCACGCTCTGGCGAGCGCAACCACTGCTACGCTATTTCGCCGATTTCGAGCAATGCTGCAAAACTCTTGTGGTAACCGCCTCCGGTAATTGACCCGGCGATCACAATCGAGTCGGGGGCTGGAGACCCTGACTGCAACCACTCGCCACCGATCAGTTCGCAGTCATCAATCAGAAATCCCTTCCGGCGCCTAATCTGATAACGCTGGTCACCCCGCCACAGCGGTTCCTGCGAATTCGAATCCGGCAACAGCAACAGTTGCCGCGTAGATGCCGTTTCGCCGGTCATGACCAGTATCGCAGCGTCCGGTAGGTCAACCAGCTCGCCGTTCTGTACGACTGAAATCCCGTTGTATATGGCCAACAGCTTAGCTGGCGCTCGCAGAGATCGCAGGGCGGCACGCACCTGTAGCGGATTCAGATACCGAACCTTCGCATCGTCAGCACTGAGCTGTTTGAGTCGCTGCACACAGGTCGCGTCGAACATTGCCACCGCATCCTGCAGTGAACGACGAAAGTAACAAATCGTCTCCAGCACCAGTTGTTCAACGTGCTGCTCCCACGAGTTCTCATCGACCACACATTCTGTCAGTCCCTGCAAAAACGACTTCGTCAGTGGCGCTGACGGATCCAGATCGGGCGGTTCAAAGCGTGCCTCCGTTCCTTCCAGTGACTTCAGCAAAGGTGCTCGTTTTTCGAGCGGCAGACTGTTGAGCAGGTTCGTTTGTTCGATGGCCGTGATGGCCCGTTGAGGCGAAGTTCCCACGACTAATGTCAGAAACGCGTACACCGAATTGACGGCAGCAGTGACGTCAGCCTCTGTCGAAACGTTCGTGTTCGCCGGGCTGAAGCTGAGTTTCAGATCCAATCGGGATTCCACATCCTGCTGCCAGGCCGCCGTGTCTTTTTCCTGCGCGCCGTGAATGTAGCGGGTGAAAAACTGTTCCAGCTTGTGAGCGATCTGTTCTCGCTTTTCGCGATCCAGCATCGTCGAATCATGAATCCGAAAGCCGGCCGCTCGATGATCGGCAACACATCGATACAGATAGATGCGATCGTATTCGCCGCGCAGTGGCAGCACCGTGATCTCCTGCAGCGCTTGAGTCAGGGATTCACGAGAAACAGGAAACTGCCGCAGCAACTGTGTCAGTTCCGCGCCATACACCCAGGCAGCATCGCGCTGCCGGAAACCGGGGCCGTATACGTTGGCCACTTCGACGCCAACCACTGTCACAATATCATGCAACACCGCCACAGCCTGACGGTCAACGACGTTTTCAACCAGCTTTTGTGCGCCACGCCGCCCGACTTCCGAAGCCAGCCACCATGCTCCCAGCGTGACAGGGTTCGTTCCGGCCGCCATTCGACCAACGTATGCTCCGCGACTGAGATACTTAAACCAGGGAGCAACCTGTTGATAGGTTCCGTAGCTTTCAACCGCTTTGCGAAGGTAACCGTACATCTCGTTGATGTTGTAACGCTTCACGTCCAGCGGCAAACGTTCCAGCAACACGAGCGAATGCAAACAGATACGGCTTGCAGACCGCGCCAATTGTTCGAAACTGGTTTCCAAGAGTGGATTTGCGCTGTTTGGTGAATAAATCTGAGCCACGCGCAGAACCAGAGCATGGGCTTCTGATCGAATGATATCCAGATTGACACTGCCGTTGACCGTGTAGCCGTTCTGACGGATCTTTTCGTAAACACGCTGAGCCTCCGCTTCCAGCAGGGTATGAACCTGTCGATCCTGTTCAGAAAGACGAGTTGTTGTGACTGCGGACAATTTTTCGTCCGGGTCTTCGATGGGGTACTCGAGAAATTCCTGATGCCTTGCAAACCGAGTTGCCAGATCACGTTGCCGTTCGTCCAGCAGTTCGTGACGGACCTGCAGTTCTTCCAGCTTCTGTTGCTGCCACGCTTCGAATTCCTCAGGTGACGTCGCATCCAGCTGCGGAGCTTCGGAAAGTAAGAAGGAGGTCGGCCCACCGGCACTCTTCAGGCACACCAGGCTGCTGAGCGACACCAGAGTTCCAGCGATCGCGAGCCAGAATTGCCACCCACGCAGACCACTGCCGAAAAGTCCTGCCAGAACCAAGGCGGCACCGGACATGATCAGCAGAAAAAGTACACGTCGCTGTCTCGATGTCATAAATTCTGCGTTCCGAAGAATGATCCGTTTGGTGTCGCCGGAGCCTACCCGGAACCCGTGATAACGAACAGTTCAGCTGGTTTCAGGTGGCAATTTACTGATTTTTCGTCAATGCCACAAAAATCTGTACGAAACCTGCGGCGAATTGTCACCAATGACATACGAACCGAATCGACTCCCGGACTTCTGATCCCTGTCGGAAAAGCAGATTATTATGAGACTCACACTCAGGACATTACTGGCTTACCTGGACG
>CALFOL010000296.1 GCA_937919915.1 uncultured Planctomycetaceae bacterium | reverse complement strand
TTGTTGTGGACGGTTCTGGCTCGCGGGAACCGGCTCACGTAGGACGAAACGCGTCGGCCGCGGCCACAAGTCGGCGAAATTCGCTGTTGCTGAGGATCTCGGATCGCCGTGTGCAAAACATGGGCGCTGGAGGTCTCAGTTGCTTTGGGCGTGGAGTATCTACCGATTTTGTCGTCTGTTCCGATTGCGCAATTTGGCGGCAGCATGTTCGCATCGTAACCACAAATGTTGACGCAACATTCCTGCCGGTGGACTTTGGCAACCTATGTTCTCTTATCCCCCTCTCACGGACTGAGATCAATTGATGCAATTCACACCAACCGTGTTCGGACATAACGACTGGTTAACAACGGCATCGGATGTTCTCAAAAAGTGCTCCCAGCACAAAGTTACGTTGCGGATGATGTGTTCTGACCACAGGGCAGATTGTCTTTCGAGAAATCCGAGGAGAATACTATGGCTTCTGCCACTACAGGTTCGTTGTTAGTCGTCGATGACGACCGACATATTCAAAATGCGATGGCGGATTATCTCCGCAGTCTGGGCTACCGAACGGAGACCGCATCGACTTGCGGTGAAGCCGTTGGACGAATGGAGGAATTTCCATTCCAGGTCGTCGTTTGCGACGTCAACCTGCCGGACAAAGACGGATTCGAACTCCTGCAATGGTCTCGCGACAACGCTCCTGACACAGCAGTTATTCTGCTGACTGGGTTTGGCACGATTGAAAGTGCTGTCGAAGCGATCCGCATGGGAGCTTTCGACTACCTTACAAAACCGGTCATCGATGAAGAGTTAAATCTATCCATCGAGCGAGCCATCAGTCAGCGAAAGCTGCTGGACGAAAACAAGAAACTAAAGGCTCAGCTGCATGAGAAGCATGGTCTGTCGAACATCATCGGCAAAGACTACAAAATGCTGCGGATGTTTGAGCTGATCGAAAGTGTTGCAGGTACCAAAACCACCGCGCTGATTCTTGGCGAAAGTGGAACCGGAAAAACTGTGACGGCCCGATCAATTCACCAGCTCAGTAACCGCGCCAACAAGCCGTTTGTGGAAGTTGCCTGCGGTGCACTGCCGGAAACTCTGCTGGAAAGCGAACTGTTCGGACACGTGGCGGGTGCCTTTACGGGCGCAAGTCACGATAAGATTGGCAAGTTTCTGCAGGCAGACGGCGGCACGCTGTTTCTGGACGAAGTCGCAACCGCATCACCACAGTTACAGGTGAAGTTGCTGCGAGTTCTGCAGGATCGTGAATTTGAACCAGTCGGCGGCACGGAAACCTACAAGGTCGACGTGCGACTGGTGTTGGCGACGAATCAGAACCTGGAAGAAGCTGTCCGTCGCGGTGAATTCCGCGAGGACCTCTACTATCGCATCAACGTCATCGCGTTGACTCAACCAGCCCTGCGAGAACGCATGGGAGATATTCCTCTGCTGGTCGACCATTACCTGCGGCACTTTAATGCTCAGACCGGCCGCGGAATCCTGAGCGTTGACGATATGGCAATGCACGCGATGCAGCAATATCACTGGCCAGGCAACGTGCGGGAACTGGTGAACGTCATCGAGCGAGCTGTTGTATTGACCAAGGGTGATCGCATCACTGCCGGCGATTTGCCTGAGAAACTGTTCGAAGAAGACGAGCGGCGGGCTAACGTTGAAGCTCATCTGGGCGGTGCTTCATTGAAGAAAGCACTGTCGACACCAGAACGCTCACTAATTATCCAGGCTCTGGAATCCAACGGCTGGAATCGCCAAAACACAGCAAAGTCTCTGGGGATCAACCGCACGACGCTGTATAAGAAGATGAAGAAATACTTCATTGATTTCGAAACCGTGTACAAACACGCGTAGGTCGACGTCAGACGAATATTGCCCCGGTGCGGTGACAGTATGATTGCTGTGGCCGCACCGGGGCTTTTTCGTGCGAGGTCGCTTGTTCCACGGAGCTAACGCCCAATGGCACTCGGTTTGGCTTTTGTACGATATTTGGTTCATTATTTTGAGT
>CALFOL010000295.1 GCA_937919915.1 uncultured Planctomycetaceae bacterium | reverse complement strand
TAGTCATGGTCGGAGTGAAGTATTTGACAACATCCCAGCCCTGGTTGACTGCAACGCCCGTGTTTCGCAGTGTCGCGGACGTGCCTGACATCCAACCCAGATCTGATGTGTCGCGTGGATTAATCTTTTCGCCGACCATGATCGTATTCGTCGCACCATCACTAATCTGTCCGAACGTCATGCTGCTGTTCAGGAACAGCAGGCCGTTGTTGCTGTCGTTGATCGATGCATCATCGCCGCCGAAGGAGGCGGCGTAGTTGCTGGCGACAACATTGCCAACCTGATCGATGGAATAGTTTGGTTTGTAATCTGAAGGACAGGACAACGTGGCGATCTGGCTGCTGCGAACCGGAGCATTGGCTTCGTCGTAGGCACTGACAGAAAAATCGACCGTCCGAAACATGTGCGATTGTTCCATCATTGGCAGTAACTGAACCACCCAGCTCATGTGGTAACCGCTGGGCGTATTTTCGATCGGCCCGTCGGCATTCACTGTGCCGGGCGGCAGCATTTCGAATGACATGTCATAATTGTGCAGCGCTAATCCCAGTTGCATCAGGTTGTTTTTGCACTGTGTTCGCCGAGCAGCCTCGCGTGCCTGCTGCACAGCCGGCAGGAGCAACGCGATCAGTATGGCGATAATCGCAATCACGACCAGCAGTTCGATCAGCGTGAATCCCGCAGGTGAACGGCGAATGGGTTTGTTGTGTTCAGGCATAGGAACGGTGTCCTTAAGAATGTTCATTCGCATTAATGCGTGGTTGGTATTCATGATTACTCTGCGATGTCTGCGGTCTTCGTGACCTTGATCGGGTGTTCCTTATTGGCCGGATAACGTGCCACAACGGTGACGCGTCCGGCCTGCACAGTGATCTCAACGGTGGCCGTATTTGTCTGATGAATTACTCCAGCGGGCAGCTGCCAGGTTTCTGTCTGGAATTCGGCATCGGCGGCCACTTTGTTTTTGGCTCGCAGTAATCCGGCTGCTGCCAGCTGAATGGCTTGCTGATGCTGCATTTCAACTCGCATCTGACGCCGGTCCCCGAGTGCTCGGCGAGCATACTGAGCAACCATCGCAGTGATCAGCATCAGCACGATCAGCACTACCACAGACACGATTCCACGTCGCCTGGTGTCTTTGGAATGTCGCTTCATGACTCGCCTCCTTCGTCCGCCGCAATCACGGTAACGATCTGCACAGACTTAGCCAATGAGCTTTCATCGGCCTCTGTTTCTACTTCTGCTTTCGTTGCTGGTACGGGAGATGGCTCCCGAATGTTCAACGCCAACTGTTGATTCTGCCAACTGAATTTCAGTTGTGTTCCGCGGACAAACACATAGCGGCTGGACGTGCTTGCTTTGCCATCCGAGATGGTTTCTCGCTTAACAACATTGTCTTTGATCGACCATTGCACGGTGAAGTCACTGTTTTGGCCACGAAGCGTGGCGGAGTTATCCTGAGCTTCCACGCCGTTGGCCTGTGAGGCATCGTTTCGCAGATCGCCCTCCAGTCGCAACAGCGTCTGCAGGTACAACGCGATTTCTGAATCGACCTGATTGGCTTTTAGAATCGCATGAATGCACAAGCCGGAAGTCGTCAGCAGCATGCCACTGAGAAACAGGTACATCATGTAATAGTGAAAGATGGCCCCACGACGTGTAACGTGCGAACGCAGGCGGGGAATCAGTGAACGGCGTTTCATTCTGCGGCCTCCGCGGTGTCGTTGGGTGTCGCAGGCCAGATTGTCAGGCTGTGCTCCACGTCCGGTAGTCCTTCCGGAGTCGCTTTGATGATCGTCAGTCGAATCGGCGGGTGCTTTGCTGATGGTTCTGCGTCTGGCACTGTGACCTCATCGATCTTCAGTTTGGCTTCGGAGTAACGATCCGTAAACCACGACGACAACTTAAGAGTTGTTGGTTCCTGCTGATTCGTCATGGCCGCCAGGTTGTTGAGTTCCAGCAGCGCGAAGGTTTCGTAACGCGTCGCTTTTCTCTGCTGATGAACGGCGAAAATTCCCGGTACCAGCACCGCCGACACCACCGACAGCAATATCGTACAAACAACCATTTCCACCATCAGAGAACCGCGGCGAGATCTCGCGGCCGGGTTCTGCTGAGTTGGATTTAATTTGTGATTGATCGAATTCATTTAACAGGCTTAGTTTTGCAGGAAGTTTAGATATTCTGCTGTAACGATTCCTGACTTACGCTGGAGTGTTTGCGAACGTCAGCCTGAATCGCCTGCGAACGCATCAGGACAGATCATTCAGCATTTTGATCAGTGGTAGAAACAACGCGATGACAATAAACCCAACGATTAGTCCAATGGCTAACACAATCACTGGCTGCAGTACCTGGCCGATGAGAGTCAGCCATCGCCCGCGACGATGTTCGACGCTGCGTGCGAGGTGAAGCAGTCCCCAATCCAGATGACGTGTCCGGGCCGACGATTCAAGAAACGCTAACTCGCGTCTGTTTAAGAATCCCTGGTCACACAGTGATTGCCAGCAATCACTACCAGCATTGATTCGCTGACGGACTCCGCTTAAAGCGCGGGCAGCCCGGCCGGGTTGCAGCTCCTTCAGAATCGCGTGCACACCATCGCCCAGTGATTTTTCGGCGGTCACCGTGATGCTTAACAGACGCAGTATTAACGGCGTCCAGAATCGCGGAAAATGTTCCGACCACATCACGTGACCATATTGCAGACGCTTTAGGCTGCCTTTTAAAGTCATGAACAGGACATATCCCGCCACGCAAACGCCCGGCAGCAGCAGGATATACCAGTAGCTCATGAACCAATCTGACAGACTGATCAGCAGGATGGTCAGTCCAGGAAGTTCGACCCCGAAGCCTTCAAAGATGGCTTTGAACTTCGGAATGATGAACACCATGATGAAGTTCACGATCAGGAATGTCTGCAGCGCGATCACCGACAACCAGGTGATCATGGCAAAACCGGGCTGCACCGCGTTTTCTTGCGTTTCACTTTGCATCAGTCGGTGAGCTTCGTCAGCCAGCACCTGTTTCAGTGAGCCAGCCTGTTCAGCAACTCGGATCGCCACCACCGATTGTTCCGGCAGCAAGCCGGTCGCAATCGTCAGAGCTTCCGACAGTGTCTGCCCCTGTGCCAACAGGTGCCTCAACTGTTCCACCTTACTCGACCAGGGCGCGCTGGATTCTTCGGAGAGCGCCTTCAAGCCAGCCATCAAGGACGGCGCATGTCCGATACCGGTCGCCAGAACCATCAGCAGCGAAGACTGCCGAATGGGTTCCGGGCGATTCAGCATAAACAACAGGGCCTGAAGGTGACCGCCATTCATTGTGTATTGGTTTCTGTAAAGTGCGTTAACATGAAAGCAAGAGAGTTTCTTTGTTCAACTGCACAGCTTTGGTCCCAGTCA
>CALFOL010000294.1 GCA_937919915.1 uncultured Planctomycetaceae bacterium | reverse complement strand
TGAAATTGACATGTGCGATTATTTGTGGGCGGGTGCTTACCGCAGGAAACGTTTGATCTGAGCCACCAGAGATACCGTTCAGACAAGATCTCAGGTCACAATTCGAGGTTCAATCTTAAAGATAAGGAAAACGCCTGTGTTCCACAGCTTCCACTACGGTCCTTCATTTGGTGAACTCGCCAACGCAAATTCCAAAGCCAATTCCGCCGAGAACAAGGCCCGAACAGCCGAGTTTGACGTACGACGACTCGTGGAGCGTATTGACTCGCTTGCGCTCACCTGTCAGGCAATGTGGGAATTGCTGCGTAAAAAAACCGACCTGACGGACGACGAGCTGCGACAAAAAATGCAGGAGGTGGACCTGCGAGATGGAACAGCAGACGGACGATTAAAGTCTGTCGCGGTGGACTGCACAGAATGCGGCCGACCAGTCAATTCTCGACGTAAGGCGTGCCAGTATTGCGGTTGCGAAATGCAGGCAGACCAGGTCTTCGATAAGTAAAGGCCCCGGAATTGCGAACTGCCTCGTAGCGAAACTCGTCGAGAGTTTCGGCTACTCACCCAGCCGAAAGTCTTGACGGCTTTCGCTACAAACCTGGACGGGGGCTCGCTGGTTTTTTAACGAACTGTTGCTGCCAAGGCGGGCACAGCAGGCAGTTCCGCCGGTTGAGGCTCTTCATCCAATACGATCGGTTGAAACGTAAAGCCGATCAGCAGAAATGAAAGCGTTAACCACCCGAGAACGTGACGTCCCCAGCCCAACGGCATGGAATCATTCGAAGTAGGAGGATGACGCGGGCCGACCAGTGTCACAAGGATCAACAACAGGACGTACGAATAGATTCCGTAGTAGATCATCGCCGCCGCCGCCGCCAGGATCAGTCCCAACGCGATCCAGTGAGCCGCTCGACCAATCAACGTGTACATCAGATGGCCACCGTCGAGTTGACCAATCGGCAGCAGGTTCAGCGCGGTGATGAAGACTCCCACCCACCCCGCCATCGCGATACCATTCCATGAAAAGACCATGCCCGCGGGGGCTGGACCATGACAGGCTTCGATCATCCAGCGGACCATTAGTGACTGGCCGAAATCGAAGCCACCGCCGAATACTGCGGGAAGATAACCCGAGGTTTGGATTCCGTAAAACAGAACCGGCACCGTGACGATCAATCCCGCGATCGGACCCGAAACAGCAATGTCGAACATCATCTTTCGATCTGCCACACCACGTCCCTGCATAATCACAGCGCCCATTGTCCCCAACGGCGGCAACGGCAGAGGAATAAAATAGGGCAGCGAAGCTGGAACGCGATAACGCACTGCCTGTAGAAAATGCCCCATTTCGTGACAGAACAGAATCAACATCAGCGGCACGCTGTACAGACAACCCCGCTGCACAGATAGCCAGAAATGCTCGGTCAATGACAAGGGGCCATTTTCGCCAGGCCAGTATCGGTTTAGCTCAACCAACATCTTCGCATGAGAATCGGCGTTGAACGAACTGTAGACGATGTCGAGCGGCCAATAGTCTGCGCCGACCAGCGTGGTGCTTAGAAACGTCAGCACAAACAAGATCAGCGCCGTCCGCAGACGGCGGCGCTTGCGCCGGTTGTGGGCCGCCCAGGACATCTGATTTGCGAGATCCTCCGTCAACTGTCGAATTGCCTTTACTTCGGGAGACTCCGTTGTCGCTGGCGGAACGCCAACAGGGTAAGCAGGAGCAACTATTGTATGCTCAGCATGCTCGGACCACAGTCCCGAAACGGATTGATTGCTGAAATTCGACATCGGCGACACAAAACAGGAGACTCAGAATAAAGAATCTCAATGTTGTGACGTAGACGGCAACACGAAGCAAAACGAATGTTGTTGATACATCGTGTCGCCTGGACGCTTCAAACAGATTGACGATTGGGTGATAATTCGCAACGCTCGGGCGGCCAATCTAAAATCTAAAATCTAAAATCTAAAATCTAAAATCTAAAATCTAAAATTGCCAACGATCAATTCACAACTTCCGCAAGCTGAAGACTACCTGCCCGATTGGTCAGCGAAACGATTTATCATGCTCGATCCGACTCGCCGCTGGGCGTCACCAGTAACGACTCAGACAGCCCAGCTTTTGAGTGCGGAAAAGTCGTTCAGTGGACGTTCAGTCGAATTCGAAACCTGCGAAACAGCCCGTGATATTTTGCTGTTCAGTGATCAGGGTTCAACGCTCGGCATCATCCTGTTCATCGATGGAATCGAACGCGATTGCTTGTCCCTGCTCGGGCGACTCGCCAGACTTCCACTGCGACCTCCGATACTCGCGGTTTGTGCTCAGCGTCACAAAGAACTGCTGCCAACGTTGCTTGAAGCGGGAGTCGACACGGCGTTGTTTGATGTGGTTAACGACATTCCCATCGCGGCGTGGTGCGCCAGGGTCGCAACCAACTGATCGCGATTCCTGATTGGCCCCGGCCTCTTTGCGGCTACTCCGCGGAATCCTCGGTCCGCAGACTTCGTAGCTTGTCGACCCATTCGCGGAATTGTGCCTCGTGACCGCGCGAAACCGGTTCGTAGTACTGCTTGTTGACGCCAAGATAATCCTGTTGGACCCAACCATCTGCCGAATCATGAGCGTACTGATAGCCGACTCCGTGACCGAGTCGTTCTGCTCCCTGATAATGTTTGTCTCGCAGGTGCATCGGCACCGGCAGCACGGTCTGCGTACGGACGTCGTTTAAGGCCGCGTCAATTGCCAGGTAGGACGCGTTCGATTTCGGAGCACAAGCAAGGTAGGTTGTTGCCTGAGCTAAATTGATGCGGCATTCCGGCATGCCGATCGTTTCCGTTGCCTGGAACGCTGCTGTGGCGATCAGCAGTCCCTGTGGATCTGCGTTGCCAACATCTTCCGACGCGGAAATCACTAAACGTCGGGCAATAAATCGAGGGTCTTCACCGGATTCCAGCATGCGAGCCAACCAGTACAAAGCTGCGTCAGGATCACTGCCTCGAATACTTTTAATGAACGCGCTGGCGACATCGTAATGATCGTCGCCGTTGGGATCGAAACGAATGACGCGCTTCTGTAGTGACTCCTGAGCCACCGTTCGATCGACGTGCATTGTCGTGGAAGCAACCGACAAGGCTGCAATTTCCAGAGCCGTCAGCGAACGTCGCGCGTCTCCATCAGATAACGTGGCGATCAGTTTCAGAGCGTCGTCGTCGGCGGTGACGTTGAATTTTCCCAGGCCGCGTTCGACGTCCTGCAATGCGGAATTCATCAACTGCAGAAGATCAGCATGGTCAAGCTCCTGGAATTCGAAAATCTGACTGCGACTGATCAGTGGTGCAACCAGTGAGAAGAACGGATTGGCTGTCGTCGCACCAATCAGTGAGATCGTGCCGGCTTCTACATCCGGCAACAGAATGTCCTGCTGACTGCGACTAAAGCGGTGCAGTTCGTCAATGAACACAACCGTTTGCTTACCGTGCGCGGTTAAGTACTTCTCTGCTTCTGCCAGCAATTCACGCACATCTTTCACACCAGCCCCGGTGGCGTTCAGACGGCGAAATCGGCGCTGTGTGTGTTTAGCAATGAGTTCGGCGAGCGAAGTTTTTCCAATGCCTGGCGGTCCGTAAAAGATCATCGATCCGATACGGTCAGCGTCCAGCATGCGACGGAGCAGCTTTCCGTCGCCAAGGATATGCCGCTGGCCGACAAACTCATCCAGCGTTCGTGGTCGCATGCGAGCTGCCAACGGACGGGCTTTTTCGCGATTGCCTTCTTCTTCGGCGGCGAAAAGATTCATAGAATTGAAACGATCATCAAAGGTGGTGTGAACTGACACGTTCGATTATGAGCTTTTTGAGGCTGGTTTTTGAGGCATCCGCTAACAGATTGCCGCAAGTTTGCTGTGTTTATGGTCTTACATCCACTTAGATTCCGATCAAATACCTGAGATACGCATCCATTTTACTGGCTCAGCGGTGGACAGCCTGCACAATTTGAACAGAAACAACAGGAGTTCCTGGTGACTCGTGGCCGCGGGTTGTAACAACGGTTTCTGTAGTTGAGCGGAACCGGCGGAAGTATTCTTGACTTAGAAATTGAGTTATTGGCGTAATGGTTGCAGTACTTCATCAACTCGGCGGAGGCAGGGTCATCGCGATCGATCGCGCTGTGATTCTTGTTGGCCGTGCTGCCGACTGCGATGTGGTGATTACTGCCAGCCAGAAGATTTCAAGAAGACACTGCTGTCTGGTGCAGGTCGACAACACCTATTATCTGCGTGATCTTGGCAGCATGAACGGCGTGTGGCTGAATGGTAACCGCGTCAATCGCGAAGCCCCGATGTCGATCGGCGACAAAGTGACGATCGGTGATGTTGAGTTTCAGTTTCACCCGAACGCCCGGATCGAACAGAAGAAGCTACAGGCAGCACCGGCCAAGCCGAAACCGGCGCCCCCTTCGGGAGCAAACGGGCAGGCCAATGGCAATCGTGCCCAAAAAACCTCACCGAGACCAGTGACGTCGCAGCCGATCCCGGTCGAAGAGATCCTTGACGTTGAACCAATTCAAGATCTTGCGGAATTCGAAATCATCGACGACGTCATTCCACTGGGGGACGATGACTTTCCAGTGGGCGAAACCAACGAAGTTGAGATCATCAATGAACCGATCATCGATCTCGACGACCTGGATAGCTTTGACGATGATATCCTGCTGCTGGACGATTAGGACGGCCTCTCGCGAGGTGGCGGCATCGCTGTGACCGTGAAGAGCCGACCATGCATATGCGTAAGACGTACCGTTTACGTGGCATTCCAATAGACTGAACGCAAATCGTGACAATTGCGACAAAAGCAGATACTATGGACGGCCTGCCTTGTCACACATCTCTTTGATTTTGCAAGTCTGTCACTTCAAGTGAGTCATTCTTGTCCGTTTCCGAGTCACCACAAAGTTTTGGCCGATACTGCGTCCGCGATGTGCTCGGACGAGGTTCGTTCGGGACTGTGTATCTGGGATTTGATGAAGAACTGCGCCGCAAGGTTGCGATCAAGGTTCCCCATCGCGAATGTGTGGCTTCGGAACGCGACATAGAAGAATATATTGCCGAAGCCCGGACGGTGGCGCGGCTGCGACACGATGGCATCGCCGCAGTTCATGACGTCGGACGCACCGGTGAAGGACTGTGCTACGTTGTATCTCACTCTACAAACTCATTACCGGAGTGAATCCGTTCACCGGCGGCGATACGGATGCCGTTCTGGACGCCATCGCTCGTTCGAATCCGAAACCACCATTGGAAATTAATCCGGACATCCCGGTGACCCTGCAGCGGATTTGCATGAAGGCACTCAGCAAACCACTCAGCGATCGCCATCAAAACAGCTCGCTGTTGGCGCGGGATCTGCGAGCACTGACGCTGGACCAAACGTCTGACACGCTGATTTCATCAGCGACAGTGGACGAACCGACGCAATTGATCGCGTCACCAGACGGTCCAGCAGGAGTGCGGCCGAAAGGACTTCGATCCTTTGATATCGATGACGCGGCTTTTTTCCGAAAGCTGCTACCCGGGCCATTTGATGTGCATGGGTTGCCTGAGAGTCTGCAGTTCTGGAAGTCTCGAATCGAGTCGCGGAAGTCAGGCGACACTATTCGAGTGGGACTGATCTACGGCCCGTCTGGTTGTGGAAAATCATCACTTGTGAAGGCCGGACTTCTGCCCGTTCTGGAATCGGGCGTGCATTCGATCTTTGTGGAAGCCACAGCAGACCAGACAGAAAAACGCCTGCTGGCTCGTCTGGGGCAGCCGGACCACGACGTTCACCGATTGCGTCAAACCCTTCAGGACCTGAAAAACAACGCGGACGCCGAACAAAAAACACTGATTGTGATCGATCAGTTCGAACAGTGGCTGCATGCCACGCCGGATCCGGGACAATCTGAATTGGCCAAAGCACTGCGTCAATGTGATGGTGAAAATCTGCAGTGCCTGCTGCTGGTTCGCGACGACTTCTGGCTGGCGGTCAGTCGGTTCATGGCGTGTCTCGATGTCGATCCCGCTCAGAATCAGAATATGCGACTCGTGGATCTCTTCGATCCGATTCACGCGCGGCGGGTGCTGGCAGAATTCGGCTGCGGCTATGGTCGCCTTCCTCAGAATCTCGGCCACCTCTCAGACGACGAAAACCAGTTTCTGGATGCGGCCATTGAGGGGCTGATGCAGGATGAGCGAATCATTCCTGTGCGGTTGGCGTTATTCGCCGAAATGGTGAAGGGTCGACCATGGTCGACCAGCACGCTGAAATCGCTGGGGGCATTCAGGGCGTCGGAGCCCGTTTTCTGGAAGAGTGCTTTGAAACGTCCGCTGCACCGGCGGAACAGCGCGTGCATCGCGCAGCCGTTCATCGGACGCTGATGGCGTTGCTGCCGGATCGTGGAACCGACATCAAAGGGAGTATGAAATCGTACGACGAGTTACTGCGTGCATCTGGCTATAGCGCTCAGCCGGATCAGTTTCGGGCAATGCTCAGAATCCTTGACCAGAATCTGCGGCTGATTTCAACCACCGATCCGATGGGCCATTCACCGGAAGAGGCCACGAATCTGTCAGGGATGAGGTTTTACCAATTGACCCACGACTTCCTTGTCCCTGCGATTCGAGAACGACTCACGGCTCAGCAACGATCGACTCGTCGCGGCCGCGCAGAGTTGCTGCTAAGAGACCTTTCGGCATCATGGAACGACGAGCGGACCGATCGACGCTCACTTCCAGGCTGGTTTGAGTGGCTACAGATTCAGTTGCTAACGAATCGACCTCGCTGGACTAAACACCAGCGTGACGTCATGTCGAGAACAAGCTGGAGCCTGGCGATCAAGTTGGCCGCAATCATGGCGGTTGCTGGACTGACTGGTTTTGCCATTTACGCGTCCAATCGGAAATCGGAAGCCACGGCACTCGTGACGCAACTCTCCACTGCGAAGACACAGGAAGTCGCCGCCATCCTCGAAAACCTGTCCGCCACTCGAAGCTGGGCTGCACCGGAACTCAAAGCGATCATGACCGCGACTGGCACTGATCCGCGGACGCGGACTTTCGTTTCGCTGGCACTGTTGCCGATCGACCCACAACAAAACACTTTCCTCGCAGAACAATTATTGACGTGCCCTTTCGAAGATCAGCCTTTACTGCTGGACGCACTCAACCCCATTCAGACCGAGATCGTCCCTGGACTCTGGGCAACAGCAATCCATCAAACAGCCGGTGCCGATCAGCGATTTCGAGCGGTGCTGGCACTGGCGCGATTTGATCCGCCGACAGCCGCAACGACATCGTCGTGGCAGAAGCTGGCTAAGTTTATCACGACGGAGCTCGTCGAAGCGGCAACCTACAACCGGGATTCCTATCCGATCATTCTGTCTTCCGTGAGGCCGCTGAACAGCCTGCTCGCTCCAATGCTGAGTGAGATTGTCTGTGATCGCAACGGGGAGCCTGTTCAGCAATCTGCAGCCAGTCAATTGCTGATGGGTTTATTGAAAGAGCGGCCAGCGGAACTGGGGCAGGCGTTTTTGGCTGCCGATCTGCAGCATGTGCAGCGAATTCTTCCCATCATGGACGAACGTCGCACGGCCGTGATCCCGGTGCTCAGGACTGCAGCGCTGTCGGGGTATGAAGACACACTGTCAAAGGAACAATGGACTGTTCGTGCTCGTCAGCAGTCGATGGCCGCTGCGCTGTTACTTCGATATCGAGAACCCTCCGGCGTCTGGACTGTCCTTCAACAGACTCTCCAACCGGACGCGCGGACGTATCTGATTCATCTCGTCGAACCGATGGGCGTCGACCCGGCACTGCTGCTTGCTCATCTCAGAAAAGAATCGGACGACGGTATCCGGAATGCACTATTACTTGCTCTCGGTGAGTACGACAAAGATCGGTTTGATGACAATGATCGTGGTTCCGTGGTCGCACTCGCGCGAGACTGGCACGCAGAAGATCCGGAGATCGCGATTCGTTCGGCTGCCGAGTGGGCTCTTCACCAATGGGAACCGGCTGATCTGACCAGGACCACCCCGATCTCACTGCCAGCGCTGTCGAACTGGCGGCTGGATGAGAAAACAGGGTTGGTGATGGCGACGATCAAACCGCAAAGAACCGAGTTGCCACCGTTTGAGATTTCGACGACAGAAGTCAGTTGCCGTCTGGTCAAGTCCGTGCGCCCGGATTACTACTGGGAACCTGAGCATGCGGAGTCCGATGAGTGTGCTGCCTTTTCGCTGTCGTGGTTTGATGCGGTGGAGTTCTGTCAGCAGCAAACACTTGCTGCCGGGATCGACGAGAAGGAACTGTGCTACACGGAGGTTTCGGAATCTGACCGATTTCGTCTGAAGCCGGAATATCAGTCTCTCGGTGGCTACCGTTTGCCCACGCCGGAAGAATTGAGATTCGCAATGCTTGGAGACGCGCAGACCGATTACGATTTCGGCAACGATCAGGAATTCCTCCACCTGTACGAATGGGTAAGCTTTTCTGCCTTGACGCCTTCTCGAGTTGGCGGACAAAAGAAGCCGAATCGTTTTGGTCTGTTTGATACCAACGGCAATGTCAGCGAATGGTGCACCGGGCTGCATTATCCTGATGGCCGTCGAATTGTTTATGGAGCGGGCAGAAATACGAAGCTGGATTACATCGCCGAAGATCCGACAGGATACGGTGAAATCATCGCGGAAGTGCGAGGGCGAGCTTTCGGATTTCGTATCGCTCATTCGCTGAACTCAAAGCAGCCAACAAACTCGGACCTCAAAGAATCCCAAAATGGAGCCAGGTGATCCATCGCATACGAAAATCAGACGGGGCTAACGCGATCAGTCGTGATGCGATGGATTGTGTGCCACTGGCTCTGCCGGTGCTGTCGGCGGAATGGCATTGGCGAAGCCAGTGGCACACCTGAATTCATGCCTTACAATGCACCACGAAGCGAAAGAATTTGTCGAGTAGACCCTGACTCTGTATGAACAGTTGAATCGCTTTGAACCCAACCGTCTGGCAAATCGCATCCCCGCCGATCGTTTGTCGGTCTTTTCGGCCAACTTCGACACGACAATTCCACCGGCTCACGCCGAATGGTATGCCAAAGCCGTCGGAATCACTGACGACCATCACATCCGCATGCCCGCCAGTCACTTTTCCGGAGTCATATTCCGCCCCATCGTGCTGGACCAGATTGCAAACCAATGAAGCGGCGGAGCAATTCTGGCAACAGCTTTGAAGCAGCCGTAGGTGATTCGAATACCGCGGAGTTTCCATCCGGGCACCATCGGAATCAATGTCACATCGGACTAACGAGCATTCGATATTGCGCAATCCGCTACAGAATATCCGTCAAACTCGTGATGCCGATCTGCTCCCGATTCGACAGTGGCTCGGCATAGGCTTTCGCAATCGTCCAGCCCCAGTATCGGGCGCGGTCGCGGATATCGTCGACCACAGTTGGAAACGTCTCACTGCGGCCCTGGATGAGCTGGCTGCGATAAGCGTTCACGGCCTTCATCTTGGTTTCGATGTGGTTGGAAATGTCAACGACCACCGAAGCTGCCGGATGGATCCGCAGATGAATGCTGAAATAGTGCAGCAGCATCGGCGGCCAATACGGATCGAACGCCAGATCCGAACGGCTTAGTTTCGACCAAAACCTGGCATCATCGCACAGGCTGCTGGCGGCGACATGATCAGGGTGAGCGTCCTGCCAAAATGGAGCCAGGATTATTCGCGGGCGACATTGCCGAAACACCTCAGCCAACTTTCGGCGGGCTTCCATGTCCGGCTGCAAACTGCGGTTGGGAAGATTCAGAGTGTGTCGCCAGCTGAGATCCAGAATCGTTGTGGCGGCAGCCGTTTCCTGCTGGCGGATTTCTTCCGTGCCGTGAGGTGTCGGTTCACCGCTGGTCAATTCGACGACGCCAACTCGCAGCCCCTGAGCTCGCGAGACAGCAATTATCCCCCCAACGCTGATTTCGGCGTCGTCCGGATGAGGGGCGACGACAAGGATGTCTAACGGATCCATAATCAAAAGTCCTCTGGGCGCAAATGGAGGAATCTGACACGATTTCACTCCTTCCTCTCTCTCAACCTCATTTGTCAGCACGGCCTTGCCCGGGACGATCTCCGGCCAATTCGCACGTGTTGTCGTGCGAGATCCCTATGAAACGCTGGCTTTCTCTCACCATCGTTGCAGTTTTTACTGTTACGTCAACCGGTTGCGCACTTGTCGATTCCAGTCGCACTGCATGGACGGAAAGTACCCGGATGTTCAAGCCACGACCGTATGACGGTCCGCAGGACATGGACTCCATAGACGACGAATGGGCATCCGTGGGCAAAGAGGGCCGGGGCGACATGGAACGCGAACGTGATCCTGATCGCTGGTGGCAGAACCTGGTGATGTCACAGGAAGCTCGAAATATCGAGCGAAATCTAGGCATTGATTAATGTTCCGCCACGTAAATCGTGGCGGAATTGCGTGCGTGACTGCGCAATGTGTACCTGTTGCTAAACAGGTTCGTGAGTGATTTCAGGCGAGCTACGTCGCGCAACAGCAGCAGCAGCAGAAGGTGTTGCTTTTCCGTCGTAAGCCGACGCACCCGCGCTGACGCTTCGTGTTACCAACACGCATGAAATCAACAGGCGACCGGCAGAACCTGCCGATCATTCTGACGCTGGAATGCCGAAATGGCTGCATTCGCAGGTCGGGATCTTCAATCGGCAGAAAGGTCTGGACACGATTTTCAGGATGTATTACATCACGTGCAGATCTGGCCGAACAACGTTTGTTTTCGGCAGATCTTCACTTGATCCTCTCTCAACATCCGGTCAATTCTACCGATGCCGTCGTCAACTTTGGCGGACCTCCGGTCTTTCCGTGCCTACACCTTCTCCAGCATTCCCGCGGAGGCACTCATGTATTTCTCAACGTTACGATCAACTCAACTTTTCATTTTGCTCGGAATCGTTTCAATTTCCGGCTGTATGAATCCGGGTATGTACAACAGCTATCCGTATGGAAACAACTACGGACAGCCAATGTATGCGCCACCTCAAACGATCAATCAAGGTGTCATCGGGGGTGGGGTTGGCGGTGCCGGTGGCGGCCCGGGATTCTTGACCATTCCGGAATCCGGACCAACCTACGCGCCAGGCGAGTCGACATTCGGATCCGACCTCGGTGCACCGACTGATGGATTTGATAAGACGAAGCCACCATTCTATGACTCCAGTGAAGACAAGGTCCCGACACCCCGTGGCTTTGGAGACGACCTTGACGGCGGAGTCCAGTACAGCCCGTCACAGGAATTCGGACAGCCGCGGCCATCGTCGATTCAGCCAGTGTCCGCAACTTCAGCACCTGTCGAATACGGTTTTGACTCGGAAAACTACACCTGGCTTCGTGGAGTCCTGCGATACGATGACTCGTTAAAATCGTGGTACATCAATTACAGCCCCGCTGCTCAGGA
>CALFOL010000293.1 GCA_937919915.1 uncultured Planctomycetaceae bacterium | reverse complement strand
GATCTTCCTTAACTACGAATTTCACGGGGCATCATCGGGCAGATTGCACCAAATCTCGGCACATCACACATCCACGCGGAATTTCTGGACGGAATTCCACGACATTCAGTAGCACCGTCGCGAACAGGCACTATGGTCATTGCTCGTTCAACACCTTGAAATTGAGACACAATGAAAACAGTGGCAGTCATCGGCGGTGGTCCAGCAGGTCTGATGGCTGCGGAAGTCCTGTGTGGTCCGGGTGTACAGGTTGATCTGTATGAAGCTAAGCCATCAATCGGCCGCAGGTTTCTGGTCGCCGGAAAAGGTGGTCTGAATCTGACGCATGCCGAGCCTTTCGAAACGCTGGTGACGCGATACGGCGCGCGGGCTGAACAGATTGGCTCGTTGCTGAGTGCCTTCGGTCCGCAGGACGTTCGCAATTGGTGCCACGGGCTGGGAATTGAGACCTTTGTCGGATCGTCTCAACGTATCTTCCCCCAAGACCAGAATGCGTTTGCTGTGCTGCGAAAATGGATGCAGCGACTGGCTGAGGCTGGTGTTACGTTTCATACTCAACACTGCTGGCAGGGCTGGAATCAGGACGGTTCCCTGTCCTTCACAACGCCGGCTGGTGAGCTCAGCATTCAACCGGATGCGACGGTGCTAACCGTCGGGGGAGCGAGCTGGCCGAAGCTGGGATCGGACGGAGCGTGGGTGCCCGTGCTACAGCAGGCTGGTTGCGACGTTGCTCCCTTGCGGCCTTCAAACTGTGGCTTTGATGTTAGCTGGACCGAACACTTTCGTGAGCGTAACTCTGGCGAACCACTGAAGTCTGTTGTGCTGACGTTCACAAATTCCGGCGGTGAAACTTTCGAAAGGAAAGGTGCCTGCCTGATCACGAAGAACGGAATCGAAGGTAGCCTGATTTATGCAGCATCGCCACTGATCCGCGATGAGATCACCGAACATGGTTCCGCGATTGTGACGCTTGATCTGGCTCCGGATCGCACGGTCGAACAATTGATCGAACGATTGTCGATTCCACGCGGGTCGCGCACGGTCTCCAGTCATCTGCGCAGCAAGGTGCGACTTCAGGGAGTCGAATCAGGATTGCTGCGTGAGTTCGCCGCCGATGCGATGAGCGACCCCGTTCGTCTGGCTCACGCCATCAAAGCTCTGCCGATTCCACTGACTGCGGCAAGACCGATTGACGAGGCGATCAGCACGGCTGGCGGTGTCCGCTTCGAATCACTAAACGCTGAGCTGATGGTGGAGTCTCATCCCGGGCTGTTCTGTGCCGGCGAAATGCTGGACTGGGAAGCGCCGACGGGCGGCTACCTGCTGACAGCGTGTTTTGCCAGCGGTCGAGTCGCCGGGCAAGGTGCACTCGCCTGGGTGAACCGCGATATGTCGCAGGACGTGGGTTAGGCGGGTTAGGCTGGAAGCGGCGCCGGGACAGCAATCACGTTTTTGAACAGGAGAGAACAGAGCATACAAAGCTCTGTTACCTCTGTTTCCTCCTGTTCAAGATGCACTTTTCGTGCGAACTTCAGGCCCTACAGCAGTTCCGGCTGACTCGTGGCCGCACAGAACGCGTTGCGGACAGTGATAGCCGTATTCCACGAGCCAGATGCGTTCACGACTTATTAGGATTCGCTGTAATACCGTTCACTCAAGCCTGGTCTGCGATACTACTCCGGTGCGACAACCATCTGCAGAAACTCCGCTGCGTATTCTCGCCATAGTTTCCATTCGTGACCGCCAATGGTCCGTTTGAATTCATGCTGTACGCCCTGTTCTTTCAGGATCGCGACGAACTTCTGGTTGCGTTCCAGCAGGAAGTCTCGGTCACCGATCGGAATAAAGAAGTGCTTGAGCTGGTTCGCGGATGGATTCGGGCCAAACATCGCCGGGTACTTTGCAGGCAGGTCTTCCTTGGGCACACCGTCCTTCTCAGCTTCCGGCGCGGCTGCACTGAAGGCTCCGATGCTGCTGAACTTATCGATGTTCTTAAGACCCGTGTCGATTGCATGTCCGCCGCCCATTGACAAGCCGACGATCGATCGATTCGCGACGTCTGTGCGGACTTTGAATTTCGATTCCAGAAACAGCAACAAGTCGTTCGTAATATCCTGTTCGTAGAGGTCGTTGTTTCTGACGAAATAATCTTGCGGACGTTCCCCGAACGGCGGAGGAACCGGGTGCCCGTATGGCATCGCGATAATACAACGCTTAATCCTGCCGGCTGCCAGCAGGTTATCTGCCACCAGGTGGACTCGCCCCACGTCCGTCCATGCCGATTCGTCGTCGCCGAAACCGTGCATCAGGATGACCAGAGGATAGGTTTCGTCGGAAGTCGGCGTGTATTCTGGTGGCGTGTACACGATCACCGGGCGAGAATGCCCGACGCTTTTCGAAGGATAGATCAGGCGTTGGACAACACCGTGCGGAACGTCCTGAAACTCAGTCAGTAGCGCAGGGATGCCGGGCACTTCGATCATGCTGGCCAGAGTGAACCACTTCTTGACGTTCCGATTGACCGGGTCGATCATGCGCGTTCCATCGACGTCAAAACTGTAGTCGTGGATTCCCGGTGCAAGTGGACTTGTCGTGCCTGACCAGACGTCCTTTTCGCCTTTCGACATTTCCAGAGACGTGCTTCCGATGCTGGCGACCACGTTTTTTGCAGACCCTGATTTCAGTCTCAGCGTCACACTGCCATCGGCATGGACTTCGGGCGAACGAAACTCCTGAGATGCCGCGTCAGGCATGGTGATTGCAGCCAGAACGAGGATGGCGGTGATGGACGATTTAGACATGGCAGAACGATCGTTCCGTGATTCGAGTCGTGACTGGACGGTGTGGCGCTTCGATTATTTTTACTACGGACACTTCGATTAACGATCGAAGCTTCGGATGTCAGTTCAGGCTGATGTCTGCCAGTCGCCGTCCGCCGTTGCCCCGGAAGGATCGGACTTTGTGATCGATTACCCGCTTAAGTCTTACGATTCGTTCGTGGCGAGTGACATCGCAGTCTTCGTCAAGGATCCGCTCAGATTCACGCAGTAGGTACATTGCAGATTGCAGACATCAAGCTGCCGCTGTTAAATTCCACATCGGCCAGCAGGATCAGGCCCACAACAAGTTGTTGCATGTCCCCGGCCTGAAGATAAGCATCGCGGGCGAGCCGCAGCAGCATCTCAGCTTCCTGGTATCGTTGTTGGCAGAGTCGAATGGTTGCGAATACGGCCATCGCGTCGGATCGAGTGTCGCACAGAAGATCGGCCACGCAGCAAAACGGCTGATCTTGAATTCGCCCAATCGCTTCCGACGCGTAGCGTTCTGCTGTGTCCAGTTCATTGACGCCCAACGCAACAATCGCCATCACCAGCCATTCGCGAGGTTCGATTGCTGGTAGCAAATCTGCTGACATAGCCTGATTTTCAGACGATTCCTCCAGCTCAAGGCAGACTGCAGTGTTCTCCAGGCTTCGTTCGGCTGCCTGGATTCCAGCTGCAGCATGGCTGCGATCAACCGCAGGTTCCACTGCTCAATGCTATCGGTCGTTTTTGTCATACGCGACAGTTCGACAAACCGCAGCGCCTGAGCGAGTTCGTTTTCCGCATACAATTGGCGGGCCGGAGTCAGATCGCTGGCAGCAATGACAAATGGCACGACGCAAGGCAGTAACACATCAAAATCGCTGGATACGAACGACCATTGGCCGGGAACGCAAAATCCGTCGCGTGCGGAAAGAAGGTTCTCAGTCACATTCACAGGTTTTAACAGTGCACAGGGCCGGTTTTGAGCAAACAGATTCTGTGATAAAATTGAGCCGCCCCGTTTGAGCGAGAAGAGAGACGCAGGATAAACACATTCACATCCCTGATGCCAGTGAATGAACGTCCTCTCTGCAATTTCCGGACTGTTACACGCATGGACACGCATCCGTCTGATTTCGATTTATTTTGGACGGATCAATCGCTATGCGTGCAAACGCTTCCTCAGCCAAAACGGCAGAGGCGACACTGGCTGGCCGAGAGCCGAAGTTGCAACTGATTGATTTTAAACAACTTATGGCACGCTCGTTTCAGTGGCACGCGATTCGCAAGCTTGCACTTTCACGTCGCTCCCTGCCATTCTGCCTTTGTGCAGGACAAGAGAGCGATCAGGGGCCGTGTTTTTGGCCCGCAATCGTTTGTGTGATGCAAAAGTGTCGGCGACGTTCGGCTGAGTGTCACAACCATCAAGTTGTTCAGGAGAACATTATGGCTAAGAAAGCTACAGGCGGCACTCGCATCGTACCCTTGGGTGACCGAGTAGTGGTGAAACGAGCCGAAGCAGAAGCAACCACGTCAGGTGGCATCGTCCTGCCGGATTCTGCTCAGGGCAAGCCGCAGGAAGGCGAAGTGATCGCTATTGGTGACGGTCACATTAACGACAAGGGCGAACGCGTTGCGCTGACTGTTAAAGAAGGCGACAAGGTCATCTTCAGTTCGTACGCCGGCGACGAAATTTCAGTCGGTGACGAAGACTACCTGCTGCTTCGTGAAAGCGACATTCTGGCGACGCTCTAGTTGCTGGCAGCAATCGCTGGTGAGGCACGGATCTCACTGGCAACAGCCTGTTCCGACTTCGTCTGTGGGTGATGCATGCTGGCGTAATGCTCTTGTACTTCACAACGGAAACTGAAGAGTTCAGGTTCGAATTTCTGACCATGGGTTAGGAATTCCGGATTTCAAATTTGAACGTCAGATCTGAAATCCCCCGGTTACATTTTACGACACAAACAAACGAAATCAGAGAGATCCAACTATGGCAAAAATTATTGCCTTCGATCAAGAAGCTCAGGAAGCCATGCGTCGCGGCGTTTCTAAACTGGCCCGCGCAGTCAAAGTGACACTGGGACCACGCGGTCGCAACGTCATCATCGAAAAAAGCTTTGGCTCACCAACTGTCACTAAAGACGGTGTCACCGTTGCCCGTGAAATCGAACTGCAGGACAAGTTCGAAGACATGGGTGCTCGCATGGTTCGCGAAGTGGCCAGCAAGACGTCAGACGTCGCCGGTGACGGAACCACAACGGCCACGGTTATGGCAGAAGCCATCTACAAAGAGGGTCTGAAGGCCGTTGTTGCTGGTGTCAGCCCGCTCGAAATGAAGCGCGGTATGGATCAGGCAGTGGTAGACATCACAGCTGAGCTGAAAGGCATGGCCACAGATTGTCGAACTCCGAAAGCGATCGCTCAGGTTGGTGCAGTTGCCGCCAACAATGATGCTGAAATCGGTCAGATTCTTAGCGACGCCATGCAGGCTGTCGGCAAAGACGGCGTCATCACCGTTGAAGAAGGCAAGAGCCTCGAAACCAACTTCGACGTTGTTGAAGGTCTGCAGTTCGATCGTGGCTACCTGTCGCCGTACTTCACCACAAGCCAGGAAACCATGGAATGTGTGCTGGAAGACTGCTACGTGCTGATCCACGAAAAGAAGGTCAGCAGTCTCAAAGACCTGGTTCCAGTACTGGAAAAAGTTGTTGGCGCTGGCAAGCCACTGTTGATCATTGCTGAAGATGTTGAAGGCGAAGCCCTGGCAACTCTGGTTATCAACAAGCTGCGTGGCACATTCAAGATTGCGGCTGTGAAGGCTCCTGGCTACGGCGATCGTCGTAAGGCCATGTTGCAGGACATCGCGATCATGGTTGGTGGTCAGGCGATCTTCGAAGACCTCGGTATCAAGCTGGAAAACATCGAGCTGTCAGATCTCGGTACAGCTAAGAAGATTGTCGTCGACAAAGACAACACCACTGTCATCGAAGGTGGCGGCAAGAAGGCTGACATCACAGCACGTATCGATCAGATTCGTCGCGAACTCGAAAACAGCAGCAGCGACTACGATCGCGAAAAGC
Organism: uncultured Planctomycetaceae bacterium; assembly: GCA_937919915.1. Taxonomy (GTDB): domain Bacteria; phylum Planctomycetota; class Planctomycetia; order Planctomycetales; family Planctomycetaceae; genus Fuerstiella. Next base: position 5,623 of record CALFOL010000293.1, on the reverse strand, counting down.
TGGAAGAGCGAATTGCGAAGCTGGCCGGCGGCGTTGCTCAAATCAACGTTGGTGCAGCCACCGAATCTGAAATGAAAGAAAAGAAGGCTCGCGTTGAAGACGCACTGCACGCGACTCGTGCTGCTGTGGAAGAAGGAATTCTGCCAGGTGGTGGTGTTGCTTTGCTGCGAGCATCAAGAGCCGTGAAGCCTTCGAAGTTGTCGCACGACGAAAAAGTCGGCTACGACATTATCGTTCGGTCCTGTAAAGCACCTCTGACTCAGATCGCTGATAACGCGGGTGTTGATGGAGCCGTGGTTTGCGAAAAGGTTTCCAACGAAGCAGGCAACATTGGCTACAACGCTGCAACTGACAAGTACGAAGACATGGTGAAGGCTGGTGTTATCGACCCAACCAAGGTGACTCGCACTGCACTGCAGAACGCAGCCAGCGTTTCGATTCTGCTGCTGACCAGTGACGCATTGATTGCTGAAGCGCCAAAGGGCGACGCAAAAAAAGGCGGCCACGATCACGACGAAGAAATGTACTAAGCCCGTCTTAGCGACAATCTGAAATCGAACGAAGCCCGGCGTGAAAACGCCGGGCTTTTTTTGTGCGCGAAGTAGACGTCACTGGGACAGCTGGGACAGTGACGTCTACTTGGCGTCCTCTTTCGACGCACTAATCGCTGACTCTGTTCGTCCCAACATCCGTGCGATGTTGCTGCGGTGTCGCCAGATGATGAGTAACGGAATACCAACAGCGAATGCGGTCAGCGAGGCGTTCGGGGTTCGAAATGCCTCATCCCAGGTCAAGTACAGCTGCGCCACGCCGAAAACGACCGCAGCCAGCATCGACGCCAGCGCCACGACTCGAGTTGTTCCGGCGATCAACACGAACACGATGAATGCCAGAGCCACCGCTTTGGGGGCCAACACCAGCACCACACCCAGCGCTGTTGCGACGCCTTTGCCACCACGCAGCTTCAGGTAGACTGGATACATATGCCCGACAATAGCGCTCATGCCTGCAGCGACCGGCAGGTGCCAGTGCATCGATTCCGGCAGGTTAGTATCAGCGAACTTCATCGCGGCTAATGTCGGCAGCAGCCCTTTGAGTGCGTCCAGAAACAGCACGATGCCACCCCATTTCCAGCCGATTACGCGCCCGACATTGGTGGCTCCGATGTTCCCGCTGCCGTGATTGCGAATATCATCCTTGAGCAGCAAACGGCCTGTCAGGTAGCCGAACGGAATTCCGCCGATCAGAAAACTCAACACACAGAAGAGGAAAACGTGCACTCGAAAACCGTTGCAAAAATCAGACGAAGACCATGATCACGGCCGATGGCCATGCGGGCTGCTCAGATGTGGCCGTGAGACCGATTGTTGCAAACATTCCGAAGGCCAACGCCGTTGATTCACCGGAAAGCCCGGAATATCCCCAAAATCTGCACGTTCTCTGGCCAGGTTTTGCCATTTCGTCTACAACCACACGTAGACGACGAGCTTGGTTCAGGGTTGAACGTTTGCCCGTCGTAGTTACGTTCGCACTCAGCTTCCATCATGGATGATCGGAATGAGTTACCCGGAATCTTTGCCACTTTCCAGTGGCGTGCTGCCTGTCAAAAACGGAAACCTGCTTGAGTTTCCGGAAGATCCGATTGCGTGCATGCGGAAGCTCCACTGTGAGTTCGGTGACATGGCCGTTCTGGAGGATCAGGGACAGCGGATTGCCTTCGTGTTCTCTCCCGAATTCAACCGGGAAGTCCTCAGCAATTCGAACACCTATCACTCGCAGTTTTTCGCGATTCGCGGCAGCCGCCGGTCCGCTCAAAGAACCGTCACGTCCGGACTGCTGAGCATGAATGGCACCGAACATCGCGACAGTCGACGTGTGATGATGGATGTGTTCACCCGTCGCATTCTTCCGGAATACCATGACACGATCACAAGCCTGACCGAGGAATTGATGGCAGACTGGCAGGTCGGCCAGCAGCACGATCTGAACACCGAAATGGTGCACTTCATGCTGCGGATGACCAGCGCCTTGTTGTTTGGCATCGACGACGCGCAGTATTCGGTGGAGCTTGGCAGCAAGATCGACAGCTGGGTTCGTAAGAACCACGAAGTCGGCATGGGAGCCCTGGTGTCCGCTCCGCAATTCACCGACATGTACGACGAACTGCTGACCATGGCGGACGATCTGCAGGCCAGTATTCAGGAGATGTTTTTCCGGCACCGCGAGAATCACTCAGAAGGTCAACGCAGCGATGTGCTGAGCCTGATGTTTAAGGCACAGGGATCGGAACAGCAATTGGACGACAATAAGCTTGTTGGCCACGCGACGTTGACGTTTGCTGCCGCGCACCTGACGACGGCTCATACGTTCAGCTGGACATTGTTTCTGTTGGCTCAACACCCTGAAGTGATGAATCGACTGTCACGTGAGCTGGCGGAACGAACCACAGGCAGTCAGCCAACATTCGAAGAACTGCAAAACTGTACGTATCTGGAATGGGTCATCAAGGAAAGCATGCGAGTGCTGCCCGCGTCGTCTTATTCTCAGCGCATCACCACGGAACAAACGCAGCTGGGGCCGGTAAGTCTGCCACAGGGAACGCCGGTGATCTTTAGCCAGTTCATGACGCATCATCGTGCTGACCTGTTCGAAGATCCCGATGCCTTCCGCCCGGAACGGTGGGAACATTCGAAACCTTCAGCCTACGAATATCTTCCTTTCGGAGCCGGTCCACGCATGTGCATTGGTGCTCCGCTGGCGATGCTCGAACTTCGGACAGCTCTGGCGGTTATCGCAAAACGCTTCCACTTTCAGGTGCAGGCTGATTCTGTTGTGAATGGCCAGGTGATTTCCACAATGTTGGGCCCCACTAGTTCAGTCGAAGCAACGTTACTGCCGGTAACGCAATCGTCCCGCACGGTGCCGGTGAACGGATCGATTCACGATCTTGTGCAGCTTCCTGCAGCAGCCCAACCGCAAACGTTACGACGCGCAGCTTAAATATGGCGAAGTCGAGCGACGAAGAAGTCACGGCGTGGCACGAAGCAGGTCATGCATTTGTGGCGGTGTACCTTGGTGGTGAAGTGGCGTCTGTTTCGATCGATCCCGACTGGGATGATGGACCGCAGAGATTCGGCGATACCACAATTCACTGGCATGCAGGTCGATTCACCGAACGCGAATTGCAGATGAATGCCATCCTTGTGGCGCTCGGTGGCCCGGTGGTGGAGATGATTCATTCGGGAGATCCGTTTCACCCGGCGATGGTGGCGGAGTGGTCTCAGGACTGGAAACTGGCATGGCAAGCCGCTGCGTTCATTGGCGATCAGAATAGACGCATGCAGTTTCTGGAACAAACGACCGTCGATTTACACCAGACGTTATCACAGGACAACCACTGGGCGGCCATCGGCGCCATTGTGGACAACCTGCTGGCCCACGAAACTCTGGAAGGCGACGTCGTTCACGAAATTGTCGCCGAGTGGACGTAGCGTCCTCCTCGTACCAGCCACAGTTGACGAATTTGCGCCGCAAGCCAGTGTTTGCTAAACGCTTCCCGCACGCTTTTGATGCGGTTAGAATGTCGACTGATGTGATTCCCCAATCAAACCGGTTCTGCGATGTCCAAAATTTCTGAAGTTCTGCAACTCGGTCGCCACGTCACCGTCCTGCCCGTTGTTCACGGCAGTGGTGATTTCGCCGTGGAAGTGCGCCGCGTCATGCTGTCGAACGAATTCGACTGTCTGGCGGTACCGCTGCCTCCGTCGTTTCAGAACGAAGTTGAAGCTGCCGTGCAGTGGTTGCCTAACGTGTCTGTTGTGTTGCAGCGAGAGGCCATCAATAAATTCAAGAGCGATGGCGAGTTCGATCCGGACGCACGGGATGACGATGATGATTCAGGCAGGCCGTTCGGCGACGAGATCGATGGGCACGCGAGCTATGTTCCCATCGACCCCTGTCAGCCAGTGATTGCCGCGTTACGAATTGCGATGCAGGAGCACGTGCGGCGCGAATTCATTGACATCGAAGACGACGAATACCTACCGGTGACGGCATCGCTGCCGGACCCCTATGCGTTGAAGCAAGTCAGCGTAGAACGTTTCGGGGCTGCTGTGTTGCCGGCACTGAAGGCACCCGAAGATGCGAGTCATATACGCCGCATTCACTGGATGGCTAACGAACTGCATCGCCTGGCGAAAACACACAAATCCATTTTATTCGTGTGCAGTTTACTGGACTGGCCGTGGATTCGAGACGCCTATCAATCGGTAGTGGATCGCCCCAGTGCTCTGCGGACCGCTGGCAACCCCGCGCAGATTTTCGCTGTCGAGCCGCGGACGCTGGCGTTTATGCTGGGTGAGCTTCCGTTCTTTACGGGCTGCTACGAAACCGCGCGAGCCGAACTGGATGACGACGAGAATCTGTCAATCGACGGTATTAAGGCACTGTTACTGGCAACGCGGGACAGCTACAAGGCAGAGTTAAAAAAACGAGCGAGACCGATCACTCCGCAGTTACTGAAGGTGTTGCTGAAGTACATCCGCAATCTGTCGTTGATCGAACGCCGTTTCACTCCTGACCTGTATACGCTGGTGACTGCTGCCAAACAGATCGCTGGTGATCAGTTCGCTATCCATCTGGCCGAAACCGCTCGAGATTATCCGTACTACGACCTCGAGGAAGAATTCCCGGAAGTGCGGTTTGGCGTCGATCAGGTCATGCTGCCGGACTTCACGCAGTTGTCCGTGGTCAGCCGACTGCCAGGTCATCCTGTTGTCTGGAGAACCTGCGCACTGAACGCACCGCCGGACCGGCAGAAACAGATCGAATGGGAGAAGACGTGGAATCCGTTCGGACAATGTAGCTGGCCACCGGAAGACACCGCGATCGAAAACTTCCGCACGCACATCAAAGACGTGGCTTTGGATATGCTGGGCAACGATCTGGCGAAGACCGAAAAGTTCAGTGCCAGCATGAAGGACGGCCTGGACATTCGCGAGACCCTGCGAAACTGGCACACTGGCGAATTGTACGTCCGCGTCTTCCCGCCGGCTCGTGGCAAGATCGATTGCGTGGTGATGCTGTTTGATTCGCCCGCTGATCCGCGTGAGTACCCGTGGCGCATCACGTGGCACGCTGAAAACCACGATGAATCCACACTGTCTCTGTTTGCAACGGCCTTTAACAAAGAGGTGATCGGTCCCGGAATCGCGCTGGCACAATACGGCGGCTGTATGTTTCTGTTTCCTCCACGAGCCATCCCGGATGTCTTTCGAGACCCGCAGTTTGACTTCACAGATACGCTGGAAGAACGGCTTGTGGCTGCTGCCCTGCACTACAGCCGCGAAAAACACGTCGCGCTGCTAAGTTACAAACCGCCCGGCGCCGGTTGGCGACGTCTAGCCCGCAAGCACCACAAAAAACTGATCCACGTTCCGCTGGCCCGCTTCGGCGCCACGACGGTTGAAAAGCTCCGCATGTTCCATGTGCTCAACGGGCAACAGGTCCGCACCTATGCGGCCGACTTTATTCGAAAGCCGTGAGCCGACGGCTTTGGCCGCGAGCCTCGGTTTGCAACAACCGCAAGAGCAGTTTACTGAATGGTGTGAACGCGCTGGGCTCG
>CALFOL010000292.1 GCA_937919915.1 uncultured Planctomycetaceae bacterium | reverse complement strand
GATATTTCAGATCTCAGATCAACGCACAAAACGCCTCGCCCCTGTGAAATCAGTTAATCCGGCGGGCTCATCGTCGGACTGTCCAGTCGCACGGTTTCTGATTTCGGATTCCCTCGCGGCCATGACAGAATAAACCGTGTGCCCTCGTTTGGTTCACTTTCAATCCGGATTCGACCGCCGTGTTCACGGATGATCTTCCTCGCGACCGGAAGGCCAATGCCTGTTCCACGTTCGCCTTTGGACGATTCGAACACCTGAAACACACTGGCCCGCTGTTCTTCCGGAATGCCGGGGCCGTTGTCAGTCACAGCGACCAGCATCACGTCGTTCTGGCTGTCATAGCTGGTTTGCAGCACCACGTGGCCGTTGTCGCGTTCTGCTACCGCATCAATCGCATTCGCGACGATATTCAGTACCGCACGATGAATCCCCTCTTTGTCGAATTCTGCAATCGGCAGGGCTGCATCCGGGCGATACTCGAACTTCACTCCGTTTTCGGCAGATAATGACAGCGCGAGTTCAGCGACTTCTGCGCAGACATGATTTAGGTTGCCTGGTTCCAGTTTGGGGACTCGGTCTTTGCTAAAGGAAAGCATGTCCATCACCAAATCCAAAATGCGATTCTGGTTGCGTTCGACAATTCCCCAACCCTGTCGGATCAGTTTCTCCTGAGACTGATTCAGTCCCATTTCGATCAGGTAGCCGCCACCGCTGATGCCCTGCAGGATATTCTTGATGTGGTGACTCAGCACGGCCACGGTTTGTCCCATCGCCGCAAAACGTTCTGCCTTCAGCAGGGCGCTGTGAAACTGTCGCGATTCGACGGCCAAAGCCGTTTGGCGAGCGACCGCAAGGACAGACTTCAAGTGTTCATCACTCAATCGTCCGGTGGCTACTGTAGAAGCACCGGGCAATTCGTTGGTAGCGATATCCAGATAGAAGACTCCCAGCAGCTGTTCGTGTCCTTTCATCGGAGCACAAATGGCTTCGCGGATGCCCGACTGCACAATACTATGCCCGCCGAAGCGTGTGTCGCTCACGGCATCGGATGTCCGTACTGCCTGGCCGTGTTTCAACACATGCCCTGTGATCGAACGTGAGATGCACATCTGTTCCTGTTGAGCAGACGGAGACTCCTGGTTGCGATCGCGATGACAAAAAACGAACGGCGTCAGTTCGCCTCCGACCGCATCTCGCAACAGCACGCAGCCTCGATCCGCCCCGACAGCGGCGACCGTCAGGTAGAGTATTCGCTGCAACAAGGCTTCCTGAGTCTGGGCCGGGCGAACCAGTTCTTCGGCCACTTGGTATAGCAGTTCCAGTCCGGTTTTCTGTACAGGCCACACACTGGCGGATGACGCGGATTCGGCCTGCACAATGGCCGAATGCTGCGGCGAGTTTTCGTCATCGACGATCTGGATCAGATTCGACGGAGCTAGCGGTTGGTCCTGCACGCCCTGCTGAAACGTCAACGACGTCATTCCCAGACGAATTGAGTCGCCGTTTTGCAGAGGCGTCTCTGTGATGCGTTTTCCGTTGAGATACGCACCGTTGGCACTGTCGAGGTCGGTCAGTCGAAAACCAGTGCCGTCGTGATCCACGCGTACGTGCTTGCGAGAGACTTCGGTGTCGTCGACACGGATCTGCGAACCCACACTGCGTCCGATCGTCAGCGGGCAGTCTTCGGGGTAGAGGTCGAATCGAGTCCCGCCATTGGGACCACTGATGACAAGGAGTGTGGCGTTATTCATCGCGGGGGAAATTCAGGCGGAATGATTTGTGGAGACCAGACATGCTATCACCTCCTGCCAACAGACTGTAGCGCTAGGCGGAAAGTGGCTCTGGTTGGATGTAATAGATTGTTGCAAATCTTTCCCGGTGGCCGGAACTGCACAGAGCCGAGCGAAGGATGCCCGGGATTTCACTCGCCAGCTCGTTCCAACCCCAGATGGCCACCCCAATCGGCCGAATTCAAATTGCAACGACACCCCTCGTGATCAGTCCCACGGCGCCGAGAGAGGCGGAACGCGTTTTTCGGCAACAAATACGCCACATGAGCGGATAAGCGGTGCGGCGTTTGCGTATGCTTTTTGTTACTTGATCCTGTCTTTTCAGCATATTACGCTGACTTGTCACCGCGGGCACGCGTTTCGATCGAAGAATGCCTGCACTTGCGAGCGAGTACCGTTCACAACAAATAAGCAAACTGCTCTAGCTGCCATTTTACGAAACGTATTGCTGATCCGTGGACTACAAGAGCATCAACCGTCAGACCTGGAATCAACTTGCCGACACTGGCAGTCTGTTTGCGCGTGTGGCGACTGACGAAGAATGCCGGAAACCGCTTACAGTGCTGGACGGCCGCGGTTGGCTGCCACCGACTGTTGCCGGCCTGAACGTGTTGTGCCTGGCGTCAGGTGGTGGTTGGCAGTCTGTGCTGTATGCGGTCGCTGGTGCCAACGTAACTGTCGTGGACCTCAGCGAGTCGATGCTGGCGCTGGATCAACGGGAAGGCCAGCGCCGGGGGTTGAATATCCGCACGGTACAGGCATCGATGGATGACCTGCGAGAACTCAGCGACGAATCTTTCGACATTGTGCATCAGCCCGTCAGCACCTGCTACATCCCGGATCTGGTCCCAATGTATGCGGAGATCGCTCGGGTGTTGAAGGACAACGGCATCTACATCAGCCAGCACAAGCAGCCAGCGAGCGCGCAGATCAGTCATCGGAACGAGCGGCATCAGTTTGTGATTGGGGTCGAGTACTACCACACCGGTCCATTGCCGAAACAGATTGACGACGCCTATCGGGAGTCCGGTGCCACAGAGTATCTGCATCGACTTGACGAACTCATTGGCGGAATGTGTCGCAGCAACATGGCGTTGGAAGATCTGCGAGAGCCCATGCGTGCCGACTACAAAGCTGCGGTGACTCACTACGGCTATCGTGGCCGCTTCGTGCCGCCGTACGTGCGGATGAAGGCGCGTCGGGTGCCGCGGACAGACGCCGATCGCAGTACGCGGTCAGAAACGATCTGGACGCCGTGATCGACGAGAAAGTTCAACGGCTGCGCGAGCGGAATCCGTTGAATTCCACTACAGTTTGGCGAAGTGCGAATACCGACAGACGTTTCTGAAATGGCGGAGTCCGCTCACGTTTGTCTACAGCATCGTCAATGAGTTTCGGTGTGATCGCCATTCTGTTCTTCGAAGGATCCAAACGTGAAATCACACATCGAACGATCAATCGGATTTGTCCGGGCAACTGCGCTCGGGGGACTGTTGTTCATTCTGCCGCTGGCTGTTGTTTTGGGACTACTGGGATACGTTTACAGCTTCGTGGTTGTCGTATACGAGCCGCTGAAGGACTGGATTCCTGTGCGTTCTGCCGCCGGAATCGCGTTGTTGTTCGCTCTTGCGCTCGGACTGCTGTTACTGGCGTGTTTCGTCGCCGGCTTGATGGCTCATCGCGCGATCGGCCGGCGAGTGTCGTCGTTTGTGGAAAAGTACCTGACCACCTTCTTTCCGAAATATGCGATCTACAAAGATATTCTGGCAGGCAACATTGGAGGTACCTGGAACGTCCCGACTCTGAAACCAATTTTTGTATCGACACCTGACTGTCAACGCATCGCGTTCGAATCAGATCGTATGGAAGATGGAACTGTGGTCGTGTTTTTTCCGGGAGCCCCCGACCCGTGGATTGGAACTGTGGGCACGGTTTCTTCAGAAAGCGTAGAGCCGCTGAACCTGCCGTTCAACGATGTCGTTGGACTTTTGGAACAGCTTGGCCGCGGCACAAGCGAGCGACTGAAGGCGGCAAGTGACCGCGGAAGCAGTGCATGACAAAGGCCAATGGGTGTCCTTGCCAATTGTTCCAATTGAAGTGGGTGACCGCGGTGGGAACGAGCTTGCGAATGAAGCCCCGGGCCTGCGACATTCTGTCACCTACACGGCAGGAGAATCCACATGTCGTCCGAACATCGCCTTTCATTCCCGTTACGGCTAGAATATCAGCTGAGTAACGACTCCTTTCTACAGCGTCTTACGCTGATTTGTGGCCGCGGGGAACGTATTTCGAGTGAAGAAATCCTGCTCCCGCGAGCGCGTACCGTTCACGACCATAAGTAAACTGCTCTAAACCCCGGTTCTCCCATGCCCGATGACGACGTCGAACTTGTTCGCGAACTTCGCAGTGGCGATGAGTCTGCGCTGGGAAAACTGTTTAGCGCGTATCGGCCGAGACTTTTGCGGATGGTCAACTTTCGCATGGACAAACGGCTGAAGCGTCGACTTGACGTCGACGACATCCTGCAGGAAACATGGATGGGGATCGCCCAGCGGTTACCGCATTTTCTGAAGCAACCGGAAGCAGCGTCGTGTTATGTCTGGATGCGACTCGTGACGGCACAGGTGATGATGGACATCTATCGTCGGCATCTGGGCACGAAAGCTCGCGACGCAGGCCGAGACTTTTCGCTGGATCAGTTTCAGAATCGGCAGGCGACGTCAGAATCCATTGCCAACTTCTTTGTCGCCCGAAATACCTCGCCCACACAAGCGGCCGCCCGCACGGAGGCGACGGAACAAATCCGCCAGGTGGTGGCCGAAATGGATCCGACAGATCAGGAAGTTCTTGCGCTGCGGCACTTCGAAGAACTCAGCAACTCTGAAGTCGCACAGGTTCTCGAAATTTCAACGACGGCAGCCAGTACACGTTACATACGTGCGCTGAAAAAGCTGCAGGAAGTGATGCAGCGACATCCGGACCTTGCCTGATTCGGCTAACCCCTTCATGAACAAGCCCTTACCACAGCCTGACGACGCGTCGCCCACAGTTGACGAACTGGCGGAAGAATTTCTGAAACGCCGGAGGTCGGGGGAAGTTCCTGACATCGAAGTTTACGCCACGCAGTACCCGGATATGGCGGAGGATATTCGCGAAGTGTTTCCGGCATTGATGGCGATGGAATCACTGAAACGCGATTGGGAAAAGGCGGCTCATAACGCCGAAACAAATTCCAGTGTGCCGGTGGAGCGATTGGGAGACTATCGACTGCTGCACGAAATTGGCCGCGGTGGCATGGGGATCGTGTACGAAGCCGTTCAGGAATCTCTTGATCGACACGTCGCGCTAAAACTGCTTCCGCAACATGCCGTGACTGACGCCACCTATGTCCGTCGATTGCAGCGAGAAGCTCGAACAGCAGCAGCGCTGCATCATTCGAACATTGTGCCGGTTTTTGGCGTGGGTCAGGAGCAGGGGTATCACTACATCGTGATGCAGTTGATCCCCGGTGCACCACTGGACCGCGTGATTCGATTACTGCGAGAACCCGGCGGGGAATCATTGGCGCATTCCATCAGTTCGCAGCCCGACACTGCGATTGCCGAAGGCGCGTTGGGGATGTTGATCGAAAGTGCTCAGGCCACACCGATAACCGAACCTGCCGGGAGCGTGTTGAGTGGTCTGGTCAGTGCACCCGGCAATTCGTTGCGCACGACGTCCTGGCAAAACAAAGAAGCCGCTTCTGAGCATGTTGAAACGTCGGCTCTGCAAACGCCGACGTCCTCGGACCGGCCGGCTTCTGCGCCGGATAGTCCTGGTTACTGGCGATTGGTTGCCCGACTTGGTTCACAAATCGCCAGCGCTCTGGAGCATGCTCATGGACGCGGAACTTTGCACCGCGACATCAAGCCGGGCAACATTCTGTTAGACCTTCAGGGAGCCGTGTGGGTCACTGATTTCGGACTGGCTCATGCTACAGACGGCAGCAACGCGACACAGACCGGCAGCCTGGCGGGAACCCTGAGCTACATGGCGCCGGAACAGTTTGACGGGAAAAGCGACGAGCGTTCTGACGTATATTCACTGGGGCTGACACTTTACGAACTCGCCACATTGCGTCCCGCAATTCCCTCAGGAACTCGCGCGGAAACGGTTGCCCGTGCGACAGAAGCGTCGCCGCCCAGGCCGCGATCGATAAATCCGAACATCCCTGCGGACCTGCAGACGATTATCCTGAAGGCGATTTCTCAGGATCCCGCGCATCGTTATCAATCGGCTGCCGCTCTGGCTGAAGATCTTTGCAACTTTGAGGAAGACCGCCCCATCAAAGCGAGGCGTGTGTCCGCATTCGAACGATTTCGTCGCTGGTGCCGCCGCAATCCCTGGTTGGCGATGTCCACATCCGGATGTGTGCTGCTGTTGGTGTTGGCGACGCTGGCCGCCGTTCTGGGCTACGCTCATGAATCGCAGCAGCGTCAGAAGATGCAGTCAATGTTGACCATTCTGGTCGATTCTCTGGAACACGTTTACGATCGCTTTATCCCGGAGCAGATTTCTGCACCATCGCTGTTGATTTCGAGTGAGGACGAGACGCAGCCATCCGTGCTTTCGGGTAAGGCCGCCCTGTCTCCGGAAGCAGCAGCGATGCTGGAAGAACTGCTGCCCGCGTTCGACAAACTTGCGCAGCAGTTCAACGACGATGACAGCTTGAAGGCCAACGCAGCTCAGGCCAACAGACGGGTCGCGGACATTCATGTGCAGCTGGGAAATTATGACCGCGCGATTGCCGCGTATCGTGAAGCGATCCGCCGCTACACCGCGTTGCCAGATGCAAAACAGTGGCTGGTACAAATCGCTGTCGCTCATAACGAAATCGGCAACACGTTGCTGCAACAAGGCAACAAGACAGGATCGACTGCCGCGCACAGAGATGCGATCGAGCTGTTGCTGACTGATGTGCCAGTGGTGGAAGGACGGTCGGACACATCGAAGCTGCTACATGAGCAGCGATTCGAGTTGGCTCGGTCGTGGTTTCTGCTGGGAAAACGGGGCCGAAGAGATCAGTTGGGCCCACCTGTTCCGAACTCCGGGCCACCGGAGGGAGAGTTTTCTGATCGCCGAGGTCCTCAGCGCCTACCACCTGGACGACTGTCGGGGCCGGGGAGACCGGGGCGCATGCCAGCTGGAGGACCGGAAGGCCGTCCGCACATGGGCATGGGCCGCGCCGACGAGCACGAACGCCACAGATGGCTACAACTGGCGATCGACGAACTGAATCAACTGATTCAGCAACAGGATTTACCCGAGTATTCGTACCTGCTGGCGATGTGTCTTCGCGATCGGTCGCACACGCTGGATTCGGCAGATAGTGAAGCTGCGATTGCTGTTTTGTTGGAACTTACAGAAGCCCATCCCACGATTGCCCGGTATCGATATGAACTGAGTCGCACGTATGCGGCCGTGCGAATCACCGGATTATCGGGGACAACGCAGGAATCTGCGATGAAGAGACTGCGGCAGTCAATCGAGCACATGAATATCCTGATGAAACAGCATCCGGATATCACGGCGTACGCCATTTCGGCCGCCCATACGAATCATCTGATGTCGATGTTGTTGATGGAATCCGTACACGCTGCGTCTGAATTCGAACGCGAGTTGCTGGCTTCGGAAGCGACCATTCACGCGGCGACTGCGTTAAGTCTGCAGCGGCAGGCAATGCGAAGTTCCAGCACGGGACCGACCGAAGCATTCTGGCTGATGCGGTTTGCTGAAGTCGGATCGGAAGCGTTTATGATGGATCACAAACCGATTTTGGCGGCGTCTGTTTTGCAGGAGGCGGAACGTCAACTTGTCGAACGACGCTCCGGGGACCTGGCGGGTGACGATGCGGAACAGTATGATCGTGCCATCAGAGCACTGCGTCGGCGAATGCAGGAGAAGCGTCCCGGTCCGCCGCGCTAGGCCGCATGAATCTGATCCTATCCGATATTCCTGGACCAACCGACTTTAGAGCAGTTTACTTATTGTTGTGAACGGTACTCGCTCGCGGGAGCAGGCTGTCTTCGATCGAAACGCGTGCCCCGCGGCCACAACTCAGCGTAATACGCTGTAGGCAGACACCAATGAAGCGAACATCTCTCCTGTGTCTTGTCGCCTTGTTGGCTCCTGCGATTGCTGAGGAACCTGACCGCGTGCTTACGAATCAGCAGATTACGGATTTCGCCAATCTCGCGATTAAAGGCATTCCGCAGGAATACCCCAACAAACCATCCAACGTTATGAATTCTGCAGACGATGTGCGGTCGCCACGCGAAATGCACCCTGCGTTTTTTGGCAACTTCGACTGGCACTCTGCAGTTCATGGACACTGGCTGCTGGTCCGTCTGCTGCGGCTGTATCCTGGTGTCGCCGTCGCGACTGACATTCGCCAGACGTTGAATCAACAGTTGACGGAAACAAACATGCGGGCGGAAGCTCTATACTTCGAGCAGAAACACAACAACAGCTTCGAACGAATGTACGGCTGGGCGTGGCTGCTGCAGTTGGTGCGAGAGACGCACAGTTGGGACGACCCGGATGCGAAAACGTGGCGTGAAAATCTGAAACCGCTGGAAGCCGTCATTCGTGAGCGAGCGATGACGTACCTGCCGAAACTGACGTTTCCGATTCGCGTGGGAACCCATACCGATACAGCGTTCGCGCTCGGGATGCTGCTGGATTATTCTCGTGCTGTAGGCGACACGGAGTTAGAAACGTTGCTGACTCAGAAGGCTCGACAGTTTTACCTGAATGACCGCGACTATCCTGCCCACTACGAGCCGTCGGGGCACGACTTTTTTTCCTCAGGATTCAACGAAGCGGATTTGATGCGTCGCGTGTTGAAATCGGGGGAGTTTTCCCGCTGGCTGGATCAATTCCTGCCCCAACTGACGACAGGCACCATGGGATCAATGATGGAACCAGTGAAGGTACCGGACGTCACTGACGGCCATTTGGTGCATCTGGCTGGATTGGACCTGTCCAGAGCATGGACGATGCAGGGAATCCTCGCCAGCCTTCCTGTCAGTGACGTCCGCCGAAAAGCGTTGTCGACAGCAATCGCCGATCATGCCGCATTGGGGTTGTCGTATGTCACCAGCGGTCACTACGAAGGCGAGCACTGGCTGGCAACGTTCGCTGTCTATCACCTGACCGGCAGCGGCCTGGAAGTTCCGTTCGAGTGAATTCCGAACTGATGTTGTCATCCGCTTGTCGCATTCCGTTCGTGGACCACCGCCGTCGGAGCGTTGATACCTAATGCTGGAACAGGAACTCGTTCGAATTGATCAGGCTCCATAGCAGGTCTTCGTAGGCCTGTTCTGATGGACGGTCTTTTCGTTTGGCGACGAACTGTGCAAAGGTCGCGATCTCTGATTCTGTGGGCATGCGGGAATAGGCAGCGATGTAGCAGGCCGTGATGATGTCTGGCCGGGCTGTATTCGCTTTCAATAATTGCCGGAACCGATTGTTGCCGTGGACCAGCTTGCCGTGGACGAACGAGCCGTTCGCGACCTGCAGCGCCTGCGACAGGTTCAGATCTTCTGATCGCTCGCAGCGGCAAACGGATTTCCGTTCCGGCTGGCCGAAAACTTTCAGGAATGACTTGCCGAAATCGGGACTTGGCAACTGGGTAGCTCGCGTGCCCGCGGGAAGGTTGCCGAATGTTTCGGGAACTCCACTGACGTCACAGATGGCATCCAGTAGTTGTTCTGCCGACAACAGCCGCCGAAGATAGTGAGAAAAGTATAGGTCGTCCTCTTCGTTGGCCGGCGTCGATGCGGATGATCGCTGATAGGTTTCGCTGTTGAGGATCAACCGCAGTATGTGGCGGCGATCGAAGCCGGAATCGACGAATTCTTTGGCAAGGCGATCCAGCAGGTCAGAGTTCGACGGAGGATTCGAATCACGAAAATCGTCAATCGGTTCGACGATGCCTTTGCCCATCATCTGGCTCCACAGGCGATTCACTTCGACTCGCGCGAAGAACGGGTTTGAGGACTCCGTCAGCCAATCGACCAGAATGCCGCGGCGATCCGGGGCGTCTGTTTCGATCGTGCCAGCCTGGGGAAGCCAGGGCTTCATGGTTTGGCCGGTTCGCGGTTGAGTAACCTCGCCCTGTGCAGCGACAGATACAAACAGCTCATCCGTGCGCTCAGTGGGCTCTCGCTGTATGCGATTGAAGAACGCTCCCAGGCCGTAGTAGTTATCCTGCGTCCAGCGTTCGTGGGGATGATTGTGGCACTTGGCACATTCCAGACGTGCCCCCAGGAAAATCTGAGCCGTTGATTCCGTACAGTCGTTTGTGTCTGTTGCAGTACGAAAATAGTTTGCCGGCGGAGATTCGAACGTGCTGCCGGACGACGTGAGCAACTGTTCCGCGAATTCGTCGTAGGGCAGGTTTTGTTCAAAAGTGCGGACCAGCCAGCGGTGATACTTAAAGACACCGGCTGTTTTTACGCTGCTGGCTTTGATGCGCAGCAGGTCGCCCCACTTCAACGCCATAAACTTCGCGTGTTCAGAAGTACTCAACAATTCGTCGATCACCACTGATCGCTTGCCTGTGCTGGAGTCTGCAAGAAAGACCTGAGTCGCTTCGACCGTTGGCAACAGACCCGTCACGTCCAGAGACACTCGACGGATGAATTCGCTGTCGGAACATCGGTCGGACGGTGTGTAACGCAATTGCTTTAATCGCTGATGCACGAGTTTATCGATGAAGTTGGCTTCGGTTGGGGCTGGCCACTGGAAACCTTCGACTTCAGCAACCGAAACCAGATAGCTGGTTGCCATGTGCTCCAAATAACGGACGGTAATGGCAGTCTGCCCGCGTGCCCCTTCGGCTCGGGTAACCAACCCTGACTCGTCGACTTCCGCGACCGCTGTGTCGGAACTGGAAAAAACGGCAAGGTCAGTGACATCTTTAACGGTTTGGTCAGAGAACGTGGCGTACACGGCGTGCCGTTGCGCGGGATGACCAACAGTTAGTTCACGGCCTGAAGGCGGAAACAACTGGATACTCAGGCAATGCGCTGTGTCTTCGATATCCAGCCGTGTGCCCTCCGCGATCCACTGTCGCAGCAGTTGATGCGATGTCGATCCGGTGGTCAGCCGACGGCCCCCTGCATGTGGAACTTCCATCAGCGGTTTCTTCAGCAGCAGGCTGGTGTCAGGATCCAGTGAGTTGGTTCGTCGCGAAAAGAACTCGTTGCGCAGTGTGGATTCGTCGACGCTGGGATCGAACGCTCGCAGTGATAACCGAAATCCGCCTTTGCCCCTGGGCGAACCGTGGCACGCGCCCGAACTGCAGCCCTGCTTTGACAGTACTGCCAGAACTTCGTTTCGCAGTGAAACGGAGTCCGCTTCGGCGAGTGCAATCGTCAGCGGAACTTTGACCGACTGATCCCCAACAGACACGATGACTTCACACTGACCGTTGGCCAGCGGATAAACGCGGTTCGCTTCAATATTGACAAGTGTTGCAGCTGTGGAAGCGAAGGACGCCTGATCAGTGACATCGAATTCCGTGCCGGATTCGTCTGACGCTGTGACGATCAGCCGTACTGGTTGTCGACCGGAATATAGTGAAGGACTGTCCGGATAGACGTCGATTGTTTTGATGGCCGGTGACGGCGACGCGGGATCATTCGCATTCGTGCTGGTTCGCGTTGC
>CALFOL010000291.1 GCA_937919915.1 uncultured Planctomycetaceae bacterium | reverse complement strand
CAACGACACAGCGATCAGCAGTCGCAGTTCCTCAACACTGCGACGGCTGCGAGCAGTTCTTTTTCCGCAGCTGATCCGTTTAGCCAGCGACAGAGGTTGCTCCACCGCCACTGTTCGGCGGTTCTCACGAGACTACAGCGTAATTCGCTGAATTGTGGCCGCGACGAAGGGTTTTCGACAGTAAATCGCCTGCTCCCACACCCGACGCATTCACATTTCCAGGTAAACGGCTCTACGTTTGACATAACGACAGGCGGTGTGGAAGTGTTGGTCATCCTGAACGGGAAAGGATTTGAACGTGATAGACGTGGCCAGGGCCAATACTGTGACGGTGGGCGTGCCACGGTTGAGTCTGTATGACTGTCAACCAGGCGGTGAAATCGGATAGTCGTCCGTCATGCTCGGGCCGGGTCAAACGGGAATTCGACGGAAAAGATTGACAAACCTGTGCCCCAAACCTGGCAAACCACGCTGAATTCCGGCTTTTTGCCGCTTGAAAACCAGCGATTCGCCGATGAATCGGAGATCTCGATTGATTGAAAATCCGTCGACGATACAATCCCCGCTTCAAGTCGGCTGGCATTGTGCTGGTCAAACTCCAATGGTTTGTTCATCTTTGACGTTCCAGGGCATCAGAGGTACTGAAAACTCGATTGAGTTTCCCCAGTGTCACTGATCACCCCGTCAGATGGCTGTCACCGGAACACCGGTGAATTCAATTAAGGTAAAGAATGGCGATTAGTTCAGAAGTGAAGCAACGGCTTCGCAAAGAATTTGGTCAGAGTGCAAATGATACCGGATCTCCTCAGATCCAAATTGCCTGCCTGACATTTCAGATCAACGTGCTGACAGAACATCTGCGAGACAATAAGAAGGACCACTCATCTCGACGTGGTCTGTTGCGGATGGTTAGCCGACGTCGACGACTGCTGGATTATCTGAAGGCCAGTACCTCAGACCAGTATGTGGACATGATTACCCGCCTGGGTATTCGAAAGTAACAAAGTCTGGCGTTGGTTTCCTATCTGGAAACCAACGCTTTTTGTTTGGGTGGCTGGCAAGTGTTTGCTGCCGCCCGATTGTTGGTGGAATCCAATCCGCTGATTTTCCAAACGCGACGCTGCCAACAGTTCAAAGGCAGCCGCATTGCTAAGGGTGCGTGTGAACCCTGCTTTGTCTGCAGCGTTAGGATTTGATTGGTTTCCGTTGGTTGAAATGAGTTTTGTTTTTTTGGTTGTTTGACTACTACCGCAGGTTCGTCGCGGATTGCCGCCACCTGGGGTGACTTTGGAGCTGTTGAAACTAGCAGGCAGATTGTCTGACGGGCTGTTGTTGAAAGATCATTGACCCTTCCGCAATCTGATGGAAGCGTTGATGCTGGATTAGTGGTTCAGGAGCGAACGGGTGTTCGCATTGGCACTGAGCTTTGATTCGTCTGCCCTGATGCTGAATTCTGGTTTGTTCGCGGGAACACGAATGTTCCTGCCAGAACCAACACCACAGAATTTACTGATGCCATCGCGGAACATGAATGTCCGCCGCCTGCTGTTTGAATACGTAAAGTTACTGCACGTGCCGTAAAATCTGGCTTCGAACCGCGATCAGTGGTCTCAATTCCGGCGATGCCGGTGAAAGATTGATCGTGAAAAAAGTCACAGTGCAATGTGAATTCGGAGGCCGTACGCTTTCATTAACATCGGGTGAACTGGCCAAACAGGCCAGTGCCGCTGTAATGATCCAGTACGGCGAAACGAGTGTATTCGTAGCAGCTCAGACAGGCCCGTCTCGACCCGGAACAGACTTCTTCCCACTCACAGTAGACTATAGAGAACGCCTGGCCGCTGCTGGCAAGTTTGCCGGCGGTTACCTGAAACGCGAAGGTCGTCCAACGACCAAAGAAATTCTGACATGTCGCCTGACGGACCGTCCCATTCGTCCGCTGTTTCCCAAAGGATTCCGTGACGAAGTTCAGGTTCAATCCAATGTCATGTCGTGCGACCTGGAAAATAACCCGGACGTCTTGAGCATCACGGGTGCCAGTGCCGCTTTGCGAATTTCCGGCATGCCGTTCAAAGGCCCAATCGCTGCAGTGCGAATTGGTCTGATTGATGGTGAGTTGGTACTGATGCCAACAGTTCAGCAAATGGCAGAAAGCAGCCTGGACCTGATCGTTGCCGGTTCTGATAAATCGATCCTGATGATCGAAGGTTTTGCAGAACAGATGCCCGAAAAAGAGATGGGCGATGCAGTCATGTACGCTCATAAGTTCATCAAAGAACTATGCAAACTACAGGAAGATCTGGCCAGTCAGCTGGGCATTGGCCCTGCAGACATTCCAGAGCCGGCCGTCAACCCATTCACTGCCAAGCTGGCTGATCAGCTTGACAATCTGAAGAAGGCCAAGGGAACTCTGCTGAAGCAGGATCGCGCCGACGCGGTTCGTTCATTGAAGACAACGCTGATCGAAAAGTTCTTCCCGGACGATGCAAAAGAAACATCAGACGGACTAACTCGCGAGCAGTTCAGCGGTGCGTTCTACGCATTGGAAGCAAAAGCCGTTCGCGCTCTGATTCTGGGTGGAACGCGACTGGACGGTCGTGCTGCCGGCGATATGCGTTCTGTGAATAGTCAGGTTTCCGTCCTGCCGCGAGTTCACGGTTCGGGTCTGTTCACGCGAGGTGAAACTCAGGCTCTGGCAACGGTGACTCTGGGTACAACACGTGACCAGCAGAAAGCAGACGGACTGTTCGGTGAATTCGCCGATCGCTTCATGCTGCACTACTACTTCCCTTCGTTCTCCGTCGGCGAATGTCGTCCAAATCGAGGACCAGGACGTCGTGAAATCGGACACGGTTGTCTGGCGGAACGATCGGTTGCTTCGGTCATTCCTAAGCCCGACAAGTTCCCTTACACGATCCGAGTTATCTCGGATATTCTGGAGTCGAACGGAAGCAGCTCGATGGCTTCTGTTTGTGCGGCCACTTTGTCTCTGATGGATGCTGGTGTTCCGATTCTGCAGCCCGTCGCTGGTATCTCAATTGGCATCGTCGACGAAGGTGACAAATGGACTTTGCTGACCGACATCATGGGCGACGAAGACCACTTCGGCGACATGGACTTCAAGGTGGCTGGTACCGGTCGTGGTATCACGGGCATTCAGCTGGACCTGAAGAACGACGGGATCAGCGAAGAAATCATCCGAGCGACCCTCGACCAGGCGTTGAAGGCTCGTAAGGAGCTGCTTCGCGAAATGCTGTCAGCGATTCGTCGACCTCGTGCCTCGGTCTCTGAAACTGCTCCCAAGCTGGTTCAGACATCGATCAATCCGGAAAAAATCGGCCTGCTGATCGGACCTGGCGGCAAGACGATTCGAGCCATTCAGGAAGAAACCAAGGCTCAGATCGACATTCAGGAAGACGGTACGGTCACGATTTCAGCGGCCAACGGCGCAGCAGCAGATGCCTGCCTGGCTCGTATCGAAGCGTTGACGGAAGAAATTCAGCCTGGCCGCATCTACAAGGGAAAAGTCACATCCATCAAAGACTTCGGTGCGTTCATTGAGATCGCTCCGGGCAAAGATGGACTGTGTCACATCAGCGAACTGTCTGACGGCTTCATCAAGAACGTCAACGAAGTTTGTAAAGTCGGTGATGTCATGGAAGTTAAGGTCATCGCCGTTGATGATCAGAACCGCGTCAAGCTGTCTCGGAAAGCCGTGCTGATTGAGCAGGCTGGTGGCGGCAAAGACACTGATGACGACGCTGATAGCGACGACTAAAGACCTATCTTTTGTCGTGGTCGGTTCTGGCTCGTGGGAACCGGCCCACGTAGGTCGAAGCGCGTCCCCCGCGGCCACAAGTCAGCGAATTTCGCTGTAGTCGTTGACGCGTTTGTTGTGAACTGACAACGGTTCTCTCCGCAGCACCACTGCGGAGAGAAACCGTAACAGGTAAATTTGATTGTCATTCAGCCCCGTTGGCCCAACGGGGCTGAATCGCATTCGTGCAGTTCAAATTCACTATTCACTATGACATCATCACTGCATCCCGACGAACGCGAACGCCTGCAAGCTCAAAACACAGAGCTGGCGACGCTGGCTGGTGGACTCGCTCATGAGATTCGCAACCCGCTGTCCACGATTCGCATGAATCTGGAACTGCTGGCAGAGGACCTCGGTGATTCAGGAGCCAGCAACGCACATCGCATGTTGGAACGTGTTGCCAAGCTGCAAAGCGAATGTCTGAACCTCGAAGGCGTCCTCAACGAATTTTTGCAGTTTGCCCGTGCTGGGCAGCTCGACCTGACAGAATGCAGCCTCAACGACGTGGTGGCTGAGTTTCTGGATTTCCTTACCGCTCAGGCCGAGGAGCAAAATGTGGAACTCCGGCCCCACCTGGACGCCAACCTTCCACTGGCAAGACTGGACAAGTCGTTGTTGCGACAGGTGCTGTCCAACCTGGCCCGCAACGCGCTACAGGCAATGCCCAAGGGCGGCACACTGGAATTTCTGACAATGGTGCGGGATTCCGATATCGCATTTGAAGTCATCGATACAGGTGAAGGGATGAGCGAAACAACGGTGGCGAAGATGTTTCAGGCCTTCTTCTCAACTCGCTCCGGCGGCAGCGGCCTGGGATTGCCCACCGTTCGCCGCATTATCGAAGCCCACGGTGGCTCGATCTCCTGCGAAAGCGCCCCAGGCAACGGCACCCGTTTTACAATCCTGCTGCCGAGATCGGCGTAGCTCGGGCGACTTGCCTGTGCCCAAGTCCCCCCACCGATGGGGTCGGGTTGAACGATCGTAACGCTCCGATCCCCGGGGAATTACGCCTCCGGCAGCCTGTGGCGTTGAATGCCGTCGGTCGTTTCGTGAAAATACCGGCAAATGCCCGATCCCAAAACTGACGCCCCAGACATCAGCAGCATTCCCGTACGAGTTCTCGTCGTGGATGATGACGAGTCGCACGCGCAGGCTGTTGCCGAAAGCCTGGAACGCATCAATTGCGAATGCAAAGTGGCTGGATCAGGAGAGGCCGGGGCAAAGCTGATTTCCAACGAGTCATGGGACGTCGTTGTGACCGATCTGCAGATGGGCGAAATCGATGGGCTCGAAATCCTGCGGCAAAGCAAAGAAGAACTGCCCGAAGCCGAAGTCATCGTGCTCACAGGCCACGGATCGATCACGTCAGCTGTCACTGCCATGCAGCACGGCGCGTACACGTACCTGACTAAGCCACTGGACATCGGCGAACTTCGGGCCGCTGTCGAAAAAGCATCGGCAAGGCTGCGACTGATTCGCCGCAACGCGGAACTGCGGCGCGACCTGGAAGAACGTTTCGGCTTCGAAGGCGTGATCGGCAACAGTCCGCAGATGAATCGCATCATCGACATCCTGAAGAACGTGGCACCGACGGATACCACCATCCTGATCCAGGGTGAAAACGGAACCGGTAAAGAACTGGTGGCCAAAGCGATTCACCACAACAGTCCACGAAAAAACAAACCATTCGTACCACTGAATATCTCGGCTTTGCCGGCCAGTATTCTGGAGAGCGAATTATTCGGACACGAACAGGGTGCCTTCACGGGAGCATCCGGTCGACGTATCGGAAAGTTCGAATACGCGAACGGTGGCACCCTGTTCCTTGACGAAGTCGGCGAGATGCCGATGGATACGCAGGTCAAGCTGCTGCGAGTCCTGGAAGATCGAATGGTGACGCGACTGGGCGCCAACGACGAGATGGAAATCAACGTTCGTCTTGTTGCCGCCACCAACGCCAACCTGAAGAAGATGGTCGACGACGGCGCATTTCGCGAAGACCTGTATTACCGTCTGAACGTCGTCAATCTGCAGTTGCCTCCGTTACGAGAACGCCCCGGCGACATTCCATTGCTGATGGAACACTTCTTGAAAGATCTGTCAAAGAAGACCGGACGACAGGTGGAAGGCTTTTCACGTACGGCTCGCCGAGCATTTCTGAGTTACAACTGGCCGGGCAACATTCGCCAGCTCCGTAATGCGATCGAAAGCATGCTGGTGATGGACACTGACGGTCTGCTGGATGTCGACGAACTGCCGGCGGAAATAGCGGCCCTGGTCTCTGACGAAGAGAATTTTGCGGAAGGCGACGGCTCGGCGGGATCCGACATGCTGATCGGCCGTCCGATGGACGAAGTCGAAAAGTACTACATCCAGCGTTCGTTGGAGCTCACGGACGGAAATCGTGAAGAAACCGCCAGGCTGCTCGGCATCGGTGCTCGCACGTTGTACCGCAAGCTCAAAGAATACGACCTGCGAAAATAGTCAGGCACAGACCAGCACGACCCGCAGCGAGTGAATTCGCTGTTTCTGCTGATTCACTCGCTTGTGCCAGGTGCTGGTAGGCGTACCCTACTCCGCGACCGGCAGCCGAATACTTGTTCCGCGGAGGCACGCCAGCTTCTCCAGCTCAGCATCCGCCGCACGAAAGCGCCCTTCGTTGGTGCGGTGCGTCATGATGACCAATCGGGCGTCACCGTCGGCTCTGTCCTCGGGCGTTTCGTCCTGGCGTACGGAAGAAATGCTGATTTCGTTACGCCCCAGCACATCGGTAATGTCCGCCAACACATGCGGACGATCGTCAACATTTAAACGCAGATAATAACGGCGCGTCAATTCATCTGGCGACTGAATCGGCAGTGATGGCTGTTGAGCCGAACGTAGAATCGACTGAAAGGTTACGGCCGTTCGCCCTGTCGCGTAGTCGATTAGATCCGCCATCACGGCAGAGGCGGTTGGCAGCTGGCCAGCGCCGGCTCCGGAAAACGTTACCATGCCGACGGCATCGCCTTCCACCGCCACAATGTTGTTCGCACCACTGGTCTGAGCGATCGCACGATCTTTACGAATCAGCGTCGGTTGCACACTGAGTTCCAGTCGGCCGTCGTTTAATCGAGCCGTCGCCAGTAACTTGATTTTGTACCCCAGATCATCAGCGACCTGAAGGTCCAGCAGTTCCAGATTGTCGATTCCCTGTCGCACGAAGTCATTCAGCGCAACGGATGTTGAGAACGCCAGCCGGGTCAGAATGACCAGCTTCTGCGCAGCATCTGTGCCGTCAACGTCCATTGCCGGATCCGCTTCGGCATATCCCAGCGCCTGAGCTTCCTTGAGAACATCGCCGTACGAATGTTTGTCATCCAGCATACGGGTCAGAATGAAGTTGCTGGTCCCGTTCAGGATGGCTTCCAGCGACAGGATTCTGTTCCCGGTCAACGCCTGAGTCACGGCGCTGATGATCGGAATGCCGCCGGCAACAGCGGCTTCGAAGCCGATGGTGCGTCCCTGTTCTGCAGCGAGTTGAAACAGCTCGGCCCCGTGAGTGTAGATCAATGCTTTGTTGGCGGTGACGATGTCTTTGCCTGCTGCAAGGAACTGTTTCATGTAACCGTATGCGGGATCAACACCGCCGACCAGCTGCGCGACCAGCTGAATATCCGGATCGTTCACCACCTCGGCAATGTCCGTCGTAACGTTCACGCCAGCTGGAAGGAACGGGCGTGGCTTCGATGCATCACGAACCACAACCCGGCGAATGCGGATTTCTCGGCCGGCTCGGGAAGCGATCGCAGCGGCTTGAGTATCCAGAATGCGGGCGACGCCGGAGCCGACTGTGCCGAAGCCAATCAGGGCGATGTTTAGCGGAGCGGAATTCGTCATAGGGAGTTTTCAGTGATTCGATGGGCAGATTGAGCCATCAGAAATGGACTTGGCAGCTCAGATCTCAGCTCCGAAATCCACCCGACGGATATAAGACTCTTCGGCAGAAATGCAAAAACTGGTACAGTAGAAGCAGGGTCCGAGCCGATTTCCTGGTTTCGTAGTTAATTTACCTGGAAAAAGGCGGATGGTAGCTGGCAGGGTGAGTCAATTCCCGAAGCAATTCGCAGGAATTTTACTTCTCACCAATGCCCGGTTGAGTCCACTGCCTCCGCGTCTCTATACTGAGCATTCCGGACGGATTACCGTCTGGGTTTCGCGGCTCGGAAGTGGCGAAAGCAGTCAATTGTCAGGGATATCCGGAATTCAGCGGCCAACAATGGCCTGTCGCGGTGCCGGAGAAGATTATGTTGAGGTCCAAAATCATGCCGAATTCAGACCACCAGGCACCAGCAATGGTCCGACTGGGAGCGGTCAGTTACTTGAATTCACGGCCACTGATCGAAGATCTCGCCCAGCTGCTGCCCGGTTCGTCCATTGAGCTCGATTACCCCAGTCGGCTGGCTGATGCACTGGCGAACCACAATCTGGACGTCGCCCTGATTCCATCGATTGAGTACTTCCGCCGTGGGGGTTACCAGATCATTTCCGACGCCTGCGTGGCGGCTCGGGGCGAGGTCATGAGCGTCAAGTTGTACTGCCGCGTTCATCCGGGAGCCGTCAAACGCATCGCACTGGACGAAGGTTCTCGCACCAGCGCCACGTTAGCCAGGATCATTCTCGCCGAACGATACGGCGCGTTTCCCAAATCAGAACCGCTGTCCATGGATTCTATGACCAGCGACAGCACGGCCGACGCGGTGTTGCTGATCGGTGATCGAGCCATGCATGCTCCGTCAGAATCATTCGTCGAAGTCATGGATCTGGGACAGGTGTGGTACGAATGGACGGGACTGCCGTTTGTGTTCGCGATGTGGGTCGCTCATTCCGACGCCGATGTCACGGGTATCGCCACAGCGCTCAGCGAAGCTCGCAACCGTGGTGTGGAATGCGTGCGAAGGATCGCAGCAGAAGAAGCTCCCAAGCTGAATCTGACCGAAGAGACGGCATTTCACTATCTGACGCACAACCTGCATTACAACATGACGTCGGCCGAACGATCCGGTCTGGCTCTTTTTTACGAACTTGCTTCCCGACATAACCTGGTCGATAACAATGCAAACCTCGTCTTCTCCGATTTCGTCACTGCTTGACAAAGCTGTTGCCGGTGAACGCCTGACTCCGGAAGAAGGGGTCGCGATTCTGCGATCGCACGATCTGCCCTCCATCGGAGCCGCCGCGGATGCTGTCACCAAACGTCTGCATCCGGAATCGTTTCGTACCTACAACATCGATCGCAATATCAACTACACCAACGCGTGTACCGCGGTGTGCGACTTCTGCGCATTCTATCGTCCGCCGGACCACCCGGAAGTCTATGTGCTGCCGATCGAAACGTTGCTGAAGAAGATTGAAGAAACCGTGGAACTCGGTGGCGATCAGATTTTGCTGCAGGGTGGTCTACATCCCAAGCTGCCGATGGAGTGGTACGAAGACATGCTTCGGACCATTAAGCAACGCTTTCCGCAGGTGAACGTGCATGGCTTCAGTCCCCCGGAAATTCATCACTTCACAAAGATCGCCAAACAGCCACTGAAGACTGTTCTGGAAAGGCTGAAAGCCGCCGGTCTGGGAAGCTTGCCGGGCGGCGGTGGTGAAATTCTTGTCGATCGCGTCCGCAACGAGATCACGCGCGGCAAAGTGCTGACGGATGACTGGCTGAACGTGATGCGGGTGTGGCATGAACTTGGCGGCAAGTCGACGGCGACCATGATGTTTGGCCACGTGGAAACTCTGGAGGAACGCATTGAGCATTTCGAGCGCGTTCGGCAGCTGCAGGACGAAACCGGCGGCTTCACGGCGTTCATCAGCTGGACGTTTCAGCCGGATAATACGGATATGGCTCATATTCCGCCTGCTGGAGCGTTCGAGTACCTGAAAACCCAGGCGGTGAGCCGACTTTATCTGGACAACATTCCCAACATTCAATCGTCGTGGGTAACTCAGGGCGAAAAAGTCGGCCAGTTGGCTTTGGCCTTCGGGGCCAACGATATGGGCAGCCTGATGATTGAAGAAAACGTGGTGTCTCAGGCCGGAACCGTCCATCACCTGTCGCTGGACGCGATTCGGCGGTGTATCACCAGCGCGGGCTACATTCCTCGGCAACGCAACGTTTTTTACGAATGCATCGATGAGGCCAGTGAAATGGTGTTGAAACCGGCTAAGCCAGTCCTGCCGATTCTGCAGTCTTAAACCTGGTAGACCTTGCAGCGAAAACCCGCCGAGCGGGCGTGAATGTGGTAGCCTGTAAGCAGGAGTCCGCTAAACGGTCTTCGGTTAGCCTAGCGCAGTTTACTTATTGTAGTGAACGGTACTCGCTCGCGGGAATAGGCTTTCCTCAGTCGAAAAGCGTTCCCCACGGTCACAAGTCAGCGTAGTACGCTGCAGCCACGCACTTTCCACACGAAGCTCCTGCACCATGATTCGAGTTCACGGACTGAGCAAAGAATTCGACGATTTCAACGGCGTCTTCAAGGCAGTGGATAACGTTTCGTTCGAAGTGCATCCAGGAGAAATCTACGGTTTGCTCGGCCCCAACGGCGCTGGCAAGACGACGTGCCTGCGTATTCTAAGTACCGTGTTGAAGCCGACTCGCGGCCTGGCCGAAGTCGCGGGGATCAACGTAATGCACGATCCCGAGGGCGTTCGCCGCAACATCGGTTTTATGTCGTGCAACACGGGCATCTACGACCGCATGACCGCTCGTGAAATGGTCGAATACTTCGGCCGACTGTACGGCATCGAAGAAAATAAACTGCAGGCACGGATCGAAGAACTCTTCGATA
>CALFOL010000290.1 GCA_937919915.1 uncultured Planctomycetaceae bacterium | reverse complement strand
TGAAGCACTGGGTGGTCAATCATTATATGCGATTATTTGTGAGCGGGTGCTTATCAAAGGCCCGACGCTAACGCGTTCGGCTCACATGAAGTGGCGATCTGCCGAATATGATTTCATGCAAGGTAACCAACGATGACTAAATCAGATTACGACATTTCACGCCGCACTCTATTACGCGGTGCCGGCGTTACCATCGCTCTACCGTGGCTCGAATCCATTTCCGCATGGGGCGACGAAGCAAAAGACAAAACAACTGAACCGCCAGTGCGGATGGCCTGTCTGTTCGCCGGAAATGGATTTCACAGCGAAGAATGGTGAGCCAAAGGTGAAGGCGACAACATGGAATTCGGCAAGGTGCTGGAATCGCTGCACCCGTTTCGCCGCAAGCTGCTGTTCCTGCGTGGACTGTACAATGAGGAAGCTCGGATTGGCGGAATTCACAGCTGCCAGACGGGCAATCTGTTAACCGGAGCACACCTGGCACCTGGCGGCGAGATTCGTTCCGGCGTCAGCATGGATCAGGTGATCGCTCGGCATTACGCCGGACAGACGAAAGTCGACAGCCTTGTGCTCGGCTGTGAACATTCGATCGCAGCGCTGCACAAAAACTATTCGATGATTTACAGCTCGCACATTTCCTGGAGTTCCCCGACAACTCCGACAACTCCGACAACTCCGACAACTCCGACAACTCCGACAACTCCGGAACTGTATCCGGCTTTGGCATTTGACCGGTTGTTTCGAGACGAAGTGGGACGAACGGATTCGAGCGTTCTGGACGCGGTCCTTGAGGAAGCTGGCGGTCTTCGCAATCGCATCAGTCAGTCGGATACTCGGCGGCTGGAAGAGTACCTTGAATCCGTTCGAGAAGTCGAACGATGAATCGACAACGCGGGCAAAGAACGACGACTGCAGGGCTGGCGTCCGACTCTGGCGGGACCAGATCGAGATCGCCCGGCTGACGGTATTCCCCAGGACAGCGACGAGCACATGCGTTTGATGTGCGACATTCTGGTCCTGGCGTTTCGTACGGATACGACTCGAGTCTGCACGTTGAAACTCAACAACGACCATTCGTCGCTGCGATTCCCCAACCTGATTTCCGACCGCGGACCGACGCAGGGGATCGACTACATGATTCACCACCTGCTATCTCATTCAAACAACGGCGACTGGCTGAAGGTGAATCGATTCATCACAGAGCAACTCGCCTACATCGCCGGAGAACTTGACCGGATTCAGGAAGGCGAACGCACTCTGCTGGACAATTCGATGATCCTGTTCATGTCCAGCATGATGACCAGCAACCACAACAACGACCAGCTGCCGGTCGTGATGCTCGGCAGCGGCGGCCAGATTAAGACCGGCCGAGTGCTCGATTACCTGGGCAAGCCGAATCGGAAGATGTGCAGTCTGTACCTGTCGCTGATGGACAAAGCGGGAGTGCGATTGGAAAGCTTCGGCGATTCTTCCGAGCGACTTGCGGAAATCTGAGTACGCGCAAAGGTGATTAGGCGCAAAGGGTCGGGAGTCTTTTTTGCCATTTTGCTCCTGGTGTAGTCGACTCAACGTCCGAAAAAGACTCCCGACCCTCTCTGTGTGCGCTGCTGCCGGTCGCATTTTCGCATCGCCGCAGATAGCGCCGACTAAACTGATCGGCAAGGGCACCAGATCCAATCATCGCGAACCGACGGACACTGCCGCCGTCATCAAATGAACATGCGGTGTCTGTTCTCCGTTGCCGGCCTCGTCCGTCGCCGCAGCGACTAGTCTTCCGTCGTGCGGATTCGTCAATGTGATCTGCCAGCGAACGACGCCTGAACTGCTGGCGACAACATCCGCCTTCTTTCCGTTGACCATGACCGAAGCAATCTCACCATTGTCATGTGAGATTCCCCGGACCGTAACCTGCGTTCCGTCCCTCCGCACGAAAGTCACGATCGTCGCCGGCGGAAGATCATCGATTGGATCCAGCAGAGTCGGCCATTCCACATCCGACACTTCTGCGACTCGCGATTCGTCACTGGTGAGTCCCGCCTGAGCGCGATAGTCGTTGCCATCTTCCAGCAGATCCTTCGCCGCAGTGCTGATCACCTTTGCGTGTCGCCCGGGGCCGAAGTGATCGTGGATGAAGATCGGAACGCCCTTCGTGATCGGAGGAACGCGCGTACCGACGCCTCGATTGAACAACGGCCAGCGGTCGCTGAGACTTTCCGGACGAGTGACCGTGACGTTGCGGAAATGCGATTCCGCATCGCCGCTGATGTTGACATCACTGATCTGAACGAGTGGCGTGGTTGAGTTTCCGTAGCCGGTTTCAAACGTCAGACCGTCAACGCTGATGCTGCCGGTTTGAGCGCTGGCGTCGTCCATGCCGCGGTTGAAAGGTTCGGAATTGACATTTGAAATGTGTAGGTTGCGATATTCGTGATTTTCGAAGGCCGGTCGATAGATGCCATAAACCGCGTCGTCAATGCGAACGTTCTCCATCCGCATCGCCGGGCTGTGCGGACGGAAGGCGTAGTGAGAACCCCAGATCGCCAGGTTGTGAATCATGTGAGGATGCTGAGTGTCCGGCCCCGTCCAGTCGATGCTCTTGATTCGGTCCAGCATCTTTTGATCGTTGATGGGATTGTCCGGCTGGTCGTTCCCGTTGGCCGCCACGACCATGCCATAAAAACCTTCGGAATGAGCTTCATTATCTGAGAATCGCCAGATCGGCAGCGTGCGAACGTCGACCTGTTTTTCGCTGCCGTCCGGCTGACGGATCGGCAACACAGGATCGAAGTTGCTTCGCTTCTGCATGTCGTAGCGGTAACCGTATTCTTCGTTTTCCGTCGATACGTTGCGAGTGATGGTGTTCCGTCCATTGGCCCACCAGAACCCGGAACCTTCATTGGGATCAAACGGCAGAGCCTGCTTTGGAAGTCGTTTTCCGTTGTACGCCTGCACGGCCAGATTTCGGTCCAGCAGGTTGTAGACTTCGGTCCCGTCTTCCAGGAAGAAACCGTGTCCCACACTTTGATAGCCGACGCAGTCTCGCACAACCAAATACTGCGTTCCGTGAATCGTCACCCAGCGATTATGCGAATCAACAACAGCAACTCCGTGCACTGTGCTGCCGCGCATTGAGTCGCCGACAAGGTGATAGTGAATCGCATATCTTCCCAGCACGCCTTCCTTGCCAAGATGAGCGAAGCGAGCGTAACTGATCCCGCCTTTGCTGAAGCGGTGATAGACCGTGTGGCCGCGAACGCCTTTCGGATCAGCACTTTCAACGATGACGTTGCGGGACAGGTTGGCAATCTCACCACGGAATTCGCCGCTTCCCGAATGTGCAAATCTCAGTGGCTCGTTCAGCGTGATCGTATCACCATTGATTGCGGTGATGATGCGTTCTTCCGTTTGAGGTTCTCGATCCCGATTCGGCCCCGGACGGAATGACCCAGACCCACCGGCTCGTTTCGTTGCGGTCACAATCACTTCGTCGCCAACGCGCCAGTCTGTCATTGCTTCCGAAAGTTTGACGTCGGTCTCGCCAGCAGCCACGTCTGCACCAAGCTTGATCCATGTTCGAGCCAGCGGGCTGCCGTGAAGTTCCAGGCGTCCCGAACAACAGGCGATGGCCGGCGCGTCGTTGGCGTCCATCCCTTTTAGATGATGCAGCCGAATGCGAGCCGTATGTGCCGCCGGAAGCGGGTGCTCCAAAGTCCCCACGATTAGCGACGGCCATTTATCGGCTGGCGTCGTCGGTCCATCCTTAGAGCCTTCGAATTCGCACGCAAAACCGTGTTCGGAACATTCCGACTGATGCTGAATGGTCACCAGGCCCACGTTGAGTTCTGTGTCGCGATCCATGGCAAACTGCAGTGTGCCGACAATCTGAACAAGTCGAACGACTTCCGTCGACTTCACGTCGTATTCGACGGTCGTCCCGGAACTGACAAGGACTCGATCCCCCTGTTTGGGAATGCGTTGCGGTTCCCACGTTTGCTTGTCTGACCACGCACCGTTCTGCTTAGAACGAATGCTGAAATCGACATCATGCGCATGTTGATGGTGTTCCTGTGCAATTGCGTCGCTGACGACCGTGCAGATAAACACGACGAGCAACTTTCGCGTGACCAATGCATTGAGGAACGAACACGTCGTTGTCATGATTCTAATCCTGTGAGTGTTCCAGTACTTGATGCAAATCGTTCGGCATCAATTCCCAGTCGGTGAAGCATCGACAGATAAAGGTTCGACAACGGCGGAGCGTTGTCCGCGTCGAAGGCGAGGTGCTGACCGTGTCGGAAACCGCCGCCGGCCAGCAATACAGGCAGGTTCTTTGTCGAATGATTGCTGGCGTCGCCGAGGTTGCTGCTGAAGTAGACCATCGTTCGGTCCAGCAGACTTTCGCCCTGCTCCTGCGTGTTCTTCAGCTTGACCAGCAATTCCTGCACGGTCTTCATCTTCTCAAGTTCAACCGTTCGTAGCTGTGCGATTTTGGCAGGGTCCTGGCCGTGATGCGACAGATCGTGATGACCGAGTGAGACTCCGGGGATCGGCGGAACCTGACTGGTTCCCAGCAGCAGCATAGTAATCAGCCGAGTCGAATCTGTCTGAAGAGCCAGATAGATCAGGTCAAACATCAACCGCGTCTTGCCGATCAGGTCGGCGGAATTCATGTTGTTTTGAGGCTGTTTGGCATCGACGTGCGGCTTCGGTCGCTGTGACCATTGTTCTGCAATCGTCATCCGCTGCTCAAGCTCACGCACACTCGTAAAATACTCATCAATCTTTTCGCGATCCCGCTGGCCGAGAGCCGGCTGCATCTGCCGCGCCTGTTCGCGCACGGTATCGAGAATACTTTGACCGTCGTGCAGCCGCCGTTGCTGCAACTGCACTTCATCCGGACGACCATCCAGAAACATGCGAGCGAAGACGTTGGCGGGATACAGGTCCGGCGGAACGAATGCACCGCTGCGAGTCCATGAGAGTCCGAATCCTTCGGCCGACAAAGACAAACTGGGAAACCGCGTCTGCCCGCCAATCTTCACGGCGGCAAACTGATCCAGCGAAATACTGTTGCGAAACCCGGATCGAATTTCCGGATGCGGAGCACCTGTCAGAAAGCTGAAGATGGAATCGTGACTGGAGCCGACCTCCGGATGCGACAGGCCGGAAATAACGGTAAAGTCTTTCCGAAAATCGCTAAGCAGTTCCAGATACGGCGATGGTTGATAGTCCGCCCCGGCTTCTTCTGGAAAGAAGTTCGCCGGATGGACGCCCAACGGAGT
This sequence comes from uncultured Planctomycetaceae bacterium, assembly GCA_937919915.1. GTDB lineage: Bacteria > Planctomycetota > Planctomycetia > Planctomycetales > Planctomycetaceae > Fuerstiella. The sequence goes on along the minus strand of CALFOL010000290.1, from coordinate 5,330 downwards.
ACAGACACAGACCATCCGTCGCGGCGGTGTCGCATCCTGATCAGCGCGGGCACAAGGCTGAAAACAATCCAGGATCGGCAACGCCAGTCCGACTCCGGCGGCGCGCAGCATCTGACGACGCGAAGTAAATGGGGCGACATCGCTGGCTGTGTGTGGTTTCACTGGATTGCTCTCTTTGAAAACTCACTTTGTCTGAAACAACGCATCTTTGACGATTTCATGTACTAAGGTTCGCAAGCCGTAATTCTGCTCGCGCACTTTGGCAACGATGGCTTCAATTCGCGGTTCATCGGCGGCTCGAATCGAGGCACCTGTGCCGAAGATCAGCAGCTTTCGCGCCAATGCCCGCGCGATCTGATCTTTGTCAGTCAGCAGAATGGCTTTGAATTCGTCGATGTTTGTGAACGCTCGGTCGTCGGACAGTACATCCGCACAGTCCACTTTTGCGCCGTTGTAGTAACGCATCTTCTGACCATTCAGCACGACCTCCTGAGCGTCGCGGGCCCATCCGGACAGGCGGTAGCGTTCTCGCCAGCCACCGATGACGTCGAAACTTTCCAGAGCAAATCCTGGCGGATCAATTTCCACATGGCAGCTGGCACACGATTCCTCTGCGCGATGTTTCATCAACTGTTCGCGGATGGTCGTGGCACCGCGAACGTCAGGAACAAGGCCAGCCACGTTCTCCGGCGGCGGTGAGGGCGGCATGCCAAGAATGCGGTCCATCACAAATACGCCGCGCATGACGGGGGATGTGTACGTGCCGTTGGCGGTCACCTTCAGCACGCTGGCCATCGTCAGTACGCCTCCGCGATGACTGTCCGGCGGAAGTGCCACGCGGCGAAATTCCCAGCCGTCGATGTCGGGGATGCCGTAATGTTTTGCCAGTCGCCCGTTTAGCATTGAAAAGTCTGACGCAATGAAATTCAGAAGGCTCAGGTCGCGGGTCAGCACCTCGTTGAAGAACAGTTCGGTTTCGCGCAACATCGATTCCTTTAGCATGTCGTCGAATTCCGGATACAGAAGACGACCAGGCTTCGTAAAATCGAGATCACGCAGGTTGAGCCACTGACCGACGAAATCTTTGACGAAAGCCATCGACTTGGAATCTGTCAGCATGCGTTCAATCTGCTGATGCAGCGTGTCGGGATCTTTCAGTTTCCCCTGTTCTGCAAGCGTCAAAAGCTGTTCGTCCGGCATCGTCCGCCAGAGGAAATAGGACAGTCGGCTGGCGACCGCAAAGTCGTCAAGCGTGCCTGGTTTCTCCTGCAAAAACAGAAACTGAGGCGACACCATCACCGCAGACAGGCCCACTCGCACCGCCTGTTCGAAGGACCTGCCTTCAGTCAGTTTCGCCTGCACAAGGCTGGAAAAAGGGGCTACGTCGTTATCCGTCACGCTTCGTCGGAATGCTCGACGGCAAAACTGCCGAAGAATTCGGTCAGCGTCGGCGGCAGCATCGTTGGCGACGACTTCGACGCGTTTTGACTGGTTGTAAATCGGAGCCGATTCCTGTGGCAGATCTCCAAAAATCAGGCGGTGGCTGGCGGGCGGCCAGACATCATGCAGAGGCCCTTCCACTTCGACCCATTCAATCGCCACTCCGGGGCCCTCGTATTCTTCCGCGCCGATTTTATTGACTTCGTGAGCGGTGGCGAGCCCATAAGGCAGGATTCGAATTGTGTTGCGAGGTTCAAGTTCATCAGTGAATTCCACGACGGTGGACATGTCCGCCTGAGCATCAAAGTAACCGACCAGATGTTGTTTTCCCGTCATCAACATCAAGCCCGCATCGACTTGCCACGTCACCGGCCTGTTTGAACTCTGGACTGCCGCCGCCGATATTCGAAAGCGATAGTTACCCGGATCTCGCGGATAGAAGGGCGACAGCGTGACGGCATTCCATGCGGAAGAACTGAACATCACGACGCGCTCATCGTCGTCGGAGGTGCGATACACCTTCTCCGTCGTTGTCTTCACCTGGTGAGCATCCTTCAGGCTATAGCGTAGTTTGACCAGCTCGGGCCGAGGCTGATTGGCGACGGCGCGGTCCAGCGCAATCGTTGCCGCCTCCAGATACCGCTCCAGCAGAAACGACGACGTGTGCAGAGCGTCACCAACGTTATCGAACCCATCCGCCGAACCATCCTGAGGCAGCAGTTCCTGAAAGTCCACGTTCACACCCAGTAGTTCTCGAAGCGTGTTCTGATACTCCAGCCGATTCAACCGACGAGTCACTCCGCGTCCGTCGTCCTGTGCAACGATGTCGCCTGCGTGACAAATCATCGCTGCAACAACAATTGCAGAGCAAAACCGCCATCCCGGGGAACGCAGCGTGCGTCGGGGAGAATTTTGACCATCGCAGGCGACGCTCAGTGGTGAAAGTGATTTAGGCATGATGCAGGTGCTTGAGACAGCCGAAGTCAAACAATCCGTGAAAGGCGTTCAGAACAATTCGCTAATCCGATCGCCAAACGGCAGCACGGGAAACGGACGTCCGGCGTGATCTGAATACTGTTCGGCCGTGTTGACACCTAGATGAGCGTACACCGTGGCGAGAACATCCTGAGGTCGTTTGGGATTCTGTAACGGAAAAGCGCCTTTGGAATCCGAAGCACCAACAACGCGGCCGCCGACAATTCCACCGCCCGCCATGGCAGCGCTGAACACGTTGGGATAGTGATCTCGCCCACCTGTCGCGTTGACTTTCGGCGTGCGACCGAATTCGCCCCAGGCCAGCACCATTGTTGAATCCAGCAGACCTCGCTGATCGAGATCTTCAATCAGAGCCGAATACGCCATGTCCCAGCGCGGCAGAAAACCATCACGCATGGTTTCGTAACCCTTGACGTGAGTATCCCACCAGCGACAGTCGACCGTGACCAGTGGTACTCCCGCTTCGACGAGTCGTCGAGCCAGCAGGAAGCGTTGACTCCATGCGGGCACTCCGCAGCGGTCCGGCGTCGGAGCTTTGTAGGCCGGCATAAAGCCGTAGCGATCTCGAATGTACTGCGGTTCTGAATCAAGATCGAAAGCCTTTTGAGCTGTTTCGCCAGTGAGAATATCCCATGCCTGAGCCTGAAATTCATCAACGGCGCCGAGTTCGCGGACGACGTCGGCTGATCGGCGAAGTTGATTCAGACCGTCCAGTAGCTTCCGCCTGTCTCCCACGCGATTGACCGAAACAGCGTCTGGCAGACTCAGATTGGGAATCGTGAACGCGCCTTCGTTGGCAGGATCGGCCTGGGTTTCAAACGGAGCACAGCCGGGGCCAAGGTACGCAGAATCGACACCGGGAACTCGGCGAGGAATCATCACATAGGCTGGCATTTCCGGATTGCGGTGACTGAGCTGCTTCGCCACGATCGAACCGCAGCTTGGCTTCGTGTTCACGTCCGGCCCGCCTTCGTTTGGGTAGCCCGTGAAGCACAATTGATCGCCCGTCGAGTGCCCGGCGTCTTTGTGGTGCAGGCTGCGAATGATCGACCACTTGTTCATGACCTTTGCCGACTGCGGCAACATGTCGCAAATCTGAATGTCGGGAACGGAGGTCGACGTCGCTCCGAAATAGCCGCGATAATCAACCGGAGCATCGGGTTTCGGATCCCACGTTTCGTGCTGACTCGGCCCACCCCGCATCCAGAGAATAATCACTGACTTTTCACGAGCTTTACCAGCGGGCGAACCGGCGTGAGCTTGAGCTCGCAGCAGATCGGCCAATCCAAGACCAGCAACGCCCAATGCTCCGGCCTGCAGAAAACCGCGACGCCCAATTCGTTTCAGCGAATGTCGAAAATCCGCACAGCCTATGTTTCGTTGATTGCTCATGAACATCCTCGATTAGTTTGCCGTAGTTCAGGCGGCTCGCCTGAATCCGCACAGGCGAGCCGCCTATGCTACATTTCAGTTGTGAGTCAAAAACGAACTCAGTCCCCGCTGCCTCGCACAATCAGCCGATACGGGTGCGCCGTACCGCCGTGGTCGTGAGCATCCTGCAACGCGACCAGATATCTTCCTTTGGTGAGTGATATTTCAATCTTTGAATCCGCCGAGTTCTCATGGTCGTCGTTGTTGGCGATGATTGAGCCCCTTTCATCGTACAGCGAAAGGATGCCATCCAGCCCGGAACCGAGACTTCGCGCCTTGAGTTCAATGGTTACCGCCGTTGGTTTATCTACTTCGAAGGTGAAAACATCGACATTGCCATCGGCGTGGATCTGCCCATCGACGATTTGTGGGAATTCAATCTTTTGAGCGTTTCGAAACCCGTCGTTCGGTTCATTGTCCGCAACGACTGAAAACTTCGCACCGCACAACAAAGAGTGTGGTTCGGATTCTCCCGCGGGTGTGACGACGGTCAGAGGGATTGGTTTCTGTTGCGCGGCTTCCGACGCAGCAGTCGTGATCTCGAATTCAATTTGCTGATCGCCGATGTTTTTCGCGTCCTGTTTTCCGGGAATGGCGGCCGCACCTTTCGACAGAACTTTGATCGTGACGCCAGTCTGACTCGATCGCACTTCGGTGGCCGTGTCCAGATGCCAGCCTCGAAGTATGATTTTGGTCGCTGTCCCCGGAGCAACAGCCAGTGGAACACACACTGCGATCTGCGGCGGCTCGGGTTTCTTTTCTTCGTCGCCGCGGGTCGTTGCACAGAACGCCAGAAGAAGGGCAACGGTGAGTGACTTCCCACGTTGTGAAGGTTTGTGGAGGTGTCGCTCCGCGATACCTGATTCGGGAGTCGCGGAGCGACTCCCCCACAGAAAAGATCTAAACATAAAGTGCCTCGATGACTTCGCCTTCGTCCAGAATTTCAACGGGCCGACCGTCCGGTGTGAAGAGTTGTTTCCTCGGATTGATCCCCAGCGAACTCAGGATCGTGTAGGCCACATCCGCCGGACGAATGGGAGAATCAGTGACACGCTCGCCGATCTTGTCGGTCGCTCCGAGCACTCGGCCAGGCTGAACTCCTGCTCCGGCGAACAGCAACGACGCCGCCGGTGCCCAGTGATCTCGACCGACATCTTTGTTGATCTTCGGCGTGCGTCCGAATTCCCCCATCGCCACAACGAGCGTCTCATCGAGCGTTCCGCGCTGATGCATATCTTCGATGAGCGCGGAGAATCCCCGATCGAAATCGGGCAGCTTCTTTTCAAGTCCCTCCCAGATTTTCGCGTGATGGTCCCAGCCTCCACTGTTCACCGTCACAAACGTGACGCCGCGTTCGACAAGCCGTCGAGCCAGCAGACAACTTTGGCCGAAAGTCGTGCGGCCATAACGGTCTCGAAGCTGGTCCGATTCTTTGTCGATCGCAAACGCGTCTCGAGCTTCAC
>CALFOL010000289.1 GCA_937919915.1 uncultured Planctomycetaceae bacterium | reverse complement strand
GCATGTATGCTCGTGCGTAGAGCCCAACAGCGATACTTGCAACGAAGAAGGGGATAAACCAAAGGAAGTAGATCCATCTTGCTCTCTGCATGTCATTGACTGATCGGATCGCCATAAAACGAACCAGAATGTGTGGCTGGCCGATCGCTCCAAAACCTCCGAACGCCATGCCCATTAGATACAGTGCAAATCCGAACTTCAGATTGTCCGGAAACCATCGGACCAGCTCAGCGTCCTGCTCTTTAAGATTGTTCCAGACATCGCCTGGCGAACCAACTTCAAGGCTTGCAGCGATGAGCAGTGTTGCCATCGCCAGAATCATCACGAAGGACTGCGCCGCATCCGTCCAGATGGATGCACGGATTCCGCCGGAGAAGCAGTACAGAACGACAATCACTGCACCGATCGTTGCTCCGACCTCTGGCTGCCACCCGAAGAGTGTCTGCAGCGCGGTGCTTCCGGCTTTCAATTGCGCTGAGGCATAAACACCAAGCAGAACGAATGTCATCAATCCACCCAGCATGATGATGCCGCGCTGCTGTCCGTCATCAGACGTGCCGAGGAGAGCAGGGACGGTCGCTATGCCATGCCGTTCGGAATCGCGTCGGACTCGTGGATGAACCAGCAACCAGGCGGCAAAATCACCGACGACCCAGCCGATCATCATCCAGATCGATTCGATCCCAACACGGTAGGTGTAGGCAATCATTCCAATGAACATGAAGCCACTGTTGTTTGTGGCCACGGCGGACAATGCCACCAGCCACGGTGGAACATTTCGTCCGGCAAGCAGGTAGTCGTCTGTGGTACTTTTTCTGACACGGGCCGATGAGACGCCGATGACGACAAAGACGGCGAGGAAAAAGAGAAAGCTGCAGACAACAACTGTCACGCGGGCATCCTTAAAGTGGTTTGTTTGTAGGGCGTGCGCTCGCCACTCGCGTTATCCAGGCCGGCACAACGGTAAGCAGGGCGTTTACGAAGAACTGGTGGTTGACGCGCCGGGGTGCCGCAGTATACTTACCACCATAATAGTTGCATAGCTAATGGTTGTCATCGCAACTGACGTGGCCAAGTTGCCACATTCCTTGAGATTTGACGGTTGGAGTCTCGCTATTTCAAAGGATCCGGAGAAAACGGCGTTGAAAATACGTGCTCCAACAACGCATGATGCTGGCCGAATCTGGCAGTTGGTACGGCAGTCAGGGGGGCTCGACGTCAATTCCGCTTATCTGTACCTCCTCCTGTGCCGCGACTTTTCAGAGACGTGTCTCGTGGCCTGCCTTGACGAATCGGTTGTCGGCTTTGTGACGGGCTACCGTCCGCCGCGTGAACCAGCGGTCCTGTTCATTTGGCAGGTTGGCGTGGCGCCAGAAGCCAAACGACAGGGAGTCGCATCCCGGCTGCTTTGTGAATTGATACAACGCTGCGGCCCCGACACGATCTCTGCGATTGAAGCAACCGTTACCTCATCGAACACCGCGTCTCGACGACTCTTTGAGTCACTGGCCCGGACGCTGGATCTGCCTCTCGTCAATCGACCTGACGAAGGCTTTCACGTTAGCGACTTTCCCCCCGGCGACCATGAGGCAGAACCGCGGATACGCATCGGCCACTGATCGAACGGTTCTCATTCCTCGACGCACGTTCACATTACAACACCGTTCCAATGCCGGCATTCAGCGGCTGGGAACACCTCTCCGACATAACCAACGAAGGACTGACCATGGAAGTTTTTGAAAAACTCGAAAGCAATGTTCGCGGCTACTGCCGTAGTTTTCCAACCGTGTTTGAGACGGCTCGCGGTGCGACACTTGTGAACGAACAGGGCGAGGAATTCATTGACTTCTTCGCTGGTGCGGGAGCGTTAAACTACGGACACAACAATCCAACACTGAAAAAGGTGTTGATCGACTACCTGGCAGCCGACGGCGTGCTTCACGCTCTGGACATGTCAACATCGGCGAAGCGGTCGTTTCTTGAGACGTTTGAGCAGCTGATTCTGCGTCCTCGCGAGATGGATTACAAAATCATGTTTCCGGGGCCAACGGGAACGAACGCTGTTGAATCTGCTCTCAAGCTTGCTCGTAAAGTCACGGGGCGACACAACGTCGTTTCGTTCACGAACGGATTCCATGGAATGACGCTTGGGTCACTTGCGCTGACGGGTAGCAGCAGCAAGCGAGCGGGGGCAGGTGTGCCGTTAAACAACGTCACACACATGCCGTTTTGCGATTACCTGGGACCAGAATCGGACACGATCGCCGCTCTGGAATGTTTCCTGTCAGATTCGAGTAGCGGTATGGATTTACCGGCGGCTTTCATTCTGGAAACAGTGCAGGCGGAAGGCGGTATCAATATCGGCACGCGTGGCTGGCTGGAGGCACTCGCGGAGCTTGCCCGTCGATTCGACGTTCTGCTGATTATTGATGACATTCAGGTGGGTTGTGGTCGCACCGGTCCGTTCTTTAGCTTTGAGCCGTTCAACATTCAGCCCGACATGATTTGTCTGTCGAAGTCGATTTCCGGGTACGGTCTGCCGATGGCCCTGACATTGATGAAGCCGGAACTGGACGTCTTTGAACCCGGCGAACACAACGGTACATTCCGTGGGCACAATGCTGCGTTCGTGACTGCGACGGCAGCCCTGGAAACATTTTGGAGCGACGATTCTCTGACACGAAAAGTCAATCGTAATGCCCGACAGGTTCGCGATGCACTTCTCGACATAGCGGCTGATCACGATGCCGAAGTTCGCGGTCGAGGCATGATTCAGGGAATCGAATTTGCCGATCATTCCATCGCTTCAGCGATTTCGAAGGAAGCATTTTCACGTGGGCTGATCATCGAGACGGCCGGGCCGAACGACGAGGTGATTAAAACGCTGCCACCGTTGACGATTTCTGACGACCTCCTGACTCGCGGGCTAAGTATCCTCGCGGAATGCACGGCGATCGTTACATCCACAGAATCAGAACTCGTGCGGTAACAACAGGGGATAACAACCTGCGTGCCACAACCCAAACCATTCAACGCAGCCTGAAAGTTGACGACATCAATGATTGTGAGAACGCTTAGTGAAATCACCGGCACCGATCGAGAAACCAGTGTCGAGACATGGGTCAGTCGGCGACTGCTGTTAAAAGGCGACGGCATGGGTTTCTCACTGCACGACACGATCCTGTACGCCGGAACCACGACTGAAATGGAATACCAAAACCATCTGGAAGCGGTGTACTGCATCGAAGGCAGGGGACGGCTGAAAGATCTGACCAATAACAAAGAGTACGCAATCGAGCCCGGAACGATGTACGCACTCAGCGGGAACGAACGCCATATCCTGATTGCCGACGAGCAGTTAAGAATGGTTTGTGTGTTCAATCCGCCGATTGTCGGTTCGGAAACCCACGACGAAAACGGAGTCTACCCGTTGGTTGAGTAGATCGCGGTGCCAGCATCACGATTGCCTTATTGCGAACGAGTAATTTCCCCTTAGCTTTCCACGCACGCCACCGATTGAATCATGAGCGATACGACCGACCCCTACTACTCCCGCACTTCCGATACTTGTGAGGCTGCTCCAAGAGTTGATCCCACGGCTTCGAGCGCGCCGGGGCCGTTGACCACCGACGAAGTATGGAACTATGAACACGACGGGTTTCTATTCGCGCCTGGACTTTTTTCACAGGCTGAAGTCGATGAGTTACTGACCGAGGCAACCACGCTTGCGGAAGACTGGCCGGAATCTGAAGCGGGGATTGTTAGAGAGCCCGACTCCGGTACGGTCCGCTCGGTTTTTCGATTGCACAAGATCAGTGATGCCTATCAACGACTGTTTGCTGACGAAAGGCTCTTGGAACGAGCAAAACAGTTGATCGGAACAGACGTCTACATTCACCAGTCGCGAATCAACTTTAAACCGGCAATGAACGGCAAGGAGTTCTTTTGGCATTCCGATTTTGAAACCTGGCATGTAGAAGATGGTATGCCACGGATGCGGGCACTCAGCGTGTCGGTATTCCTGACTGAGAGTCATGAGTTTAACGGACCACTGATGCTGATACCCGGATCACATGAAACGTACATTCGCTGTGCGGGTGCAACACCGAAGAATCACTTCGAACGGTCACTTCGGCGCCAGGAGTACGGCGTGCCGACTTGCGAAGCTCTGGAAACGCTGCTTGCTGGCAAAGAGATTGTCGCTCCGAAGGGTCCTGCGGGGTCAGTGGTATTCTTCGACTGCAACACCATGCATGGTTCGAACGGAAACCTTAGCCCCACGCCACGCGTAAATCTTTTTTCCGTCTATAACAGTGTTGCAAACGCTGTCGTCAATCCTTTCTGCGATCGGCCTCCACGTCCGGAGTATCTTGCAGAACGAACGGTTGAACCCATCAAATAAGAGTGGTTGATCTCGAATGACGAGACCACCGACTAAAACCGAACGCAATTGGCAGCACTAAGCCAGCGTGGACAAAGCTTACGGCAACAAACATTTCACTCAGGCTGACAGTAAACTGTCAGCTTGGATTCCTGATCAAATCCGTCGATACCGTCACAATCTTTGAAAAGACGTGAAAACTGCAACTCTGGCGGCGAAGGCCTCTTGAGCTACACTACTGCGTCTCCCCTCACCATCGACCAGTCAGAGGTTACATACTTGGACCGCGAAGACTCACTTGGATTTCAGATTCTGCGAGCGATTCGACGAATTATTCGACGAACGTCCGAACACTCGCGAACCGTCGGAAAACACGGCGGAGTCAGTGTCCCACAGATGCTGTGTCTGAAGGCGATCTCCGAGTTTCCCGATCGTACTGAAATCACGGTCGCAATGGTTGCAGAAGCCGTTCAGTTGTCCGCGCCAACGATTTCACGGATCCTCGACAAGATGGAAAAACGTGGATATATCGCTCGTGAACGCAACAGCAAGGACCGACGGCGGGTCTGCGTTTCGCTTACGGAGGAAGGTTGGCAACGGACTGAGAATCTTCCGACACCTCTCCACGAGCAGTTTTTGAAGCGATTTCATACACTCGATCCGATCGAATGTTTGGGCTTGCTGAGGGCGTTGGAAAGGGTCGTCGAGCTGATGGACGCCGAAGGAATGGACGCCGCTCCTTTGCTGATACCCGAGTTGGAAGTCGGGGAACACGGCGTTGCAATGGACGATTCCGAAGGTCTGTGAGCAAGGCCAACGTGCTACAGCGATCGGAATCGTGGGTTGATGACACGACGAGATCGCGGGGGCTTCCCTCCTTGCTCACAAAGATTGTGGCTGCCAGCGGCAATCACGAAGCGAATTCAGCCCTAGGACTGGCTAGGTAATGCCCTTACACGGGTAAGAAATCCGCTTCATTCCCCAAAACGAGGAATCTGTTTGGCGGAATAGCGTACAAAACGTTCTAATGTAGGTCCTCGCGATCCCCGGTTCCACTCCTCCCCCGGTATCCGCCTCATGTCTGACATTGATCGAATCACCGACCTGCCTTTGGTCGAAAAGCTGACGAAGGCAAACTCTCTTGCCAGAGAGCTCAATGAGCATCTCCGGCAAGCATACCTTCCGCGACTGGGTGATTTGCGCAAGGCGTCGAAGCACTTCGACCCTAAAGAAGTCAGCGACCAACGGATTCTGGATCACACGCTGGCTGTTCTGGCAGCAGAAGAATTCACGGACGAACTCTACGGGCGACTGCGGATCTACCTGGAAACGATCAAGGCGGAAATGGAAGTCATCCTGCACGGGAACCAACCTAAACGCCGTAGAACCCAACTCGTCGACGACGACGGTTTGTTCTCATGAAATACACCGTTGTCCGGGAATAGCTGTGTCGGTTGTGCCGTGATGCGTTCCAAAATCAACACGACTGGAATGATCCGCACAGGCTCCGAAGAATCCTCACAATACGCATCCTGACGAAACGCAGGTCTGGTCGGTTGAAAACCGCGTGGTAGCTTTCCGTTGGCGAAAAACCAACACACAACGGCGCAATGTGCGCTCGTGAAAGCGTACGGCACCGGGAGCGGCTGATGCAGGCCAGTCATTTGCAACAACTTGTAGACCTCGAAGATAACTACTGGTGGCACGTCGCAAAACGTGAACTGGTGACTCGACTGTTAAAAAAACACTGCCCGGCTCCAGGAAAACTTGCCGAGGGTGGCATCGGATCTGGTCGCAACCTGATCGAATTTCAGGAAATGGGTTACCAGGTGTGTGGCTTCGACCTCATGCCGGAATCTGTCGAGCACGTGAAAAGCCGGGGCATCGAAAACGTGCACGTCCATGATCTGGGTAATCCATGGCCAGTTGACGACAGCAGCCTGAAAGCCGTCGCCCTGCTGGATGTTCTGGAACATGTCGAGCATCCTGTCACCGTCCTGAAACACGTGCATCGCGCACTGTCCGACGACGGAGCTGTGATCATTACGGTTCCAGCCTATCCCTGGCTTTTTAGTCGGTGGGACGAACAGCTTGGTCACTTCCGACGCTACACCGCTCGCGAATTCAGAGCTCAGGCCACCGCCGCGGGCTTTCGCGTTAGCTGGCTGAATCACTGGAACAGCTTCACACTGCCTGCCGCGCTGGCGGTCCGTGGCGTCGAAAAAGTATTTCCCAAACGCACACAGCCCAATTTCCCACAAGTATCGGAACTCACCAACAAAGCGTTGCTGACGGCCGCGGCCGCCGAACGCTGGTACATGGGCAAGCTGCCGGTTCCTGCCGGACTCTCTCTGGTGGGAGTGCTCGCGAAATGATCGCAGCGTTGACAACAGACTGCCGAGATCGCAGTGGTTGCTTCGTATCGGTCGTCATGCCGGTGTTCAACGAAGTGGCCATTCTGCGGGAGCTTACCGATCACGTCCGCGAATCGCTGACACACAACTGCGATCGTTTTGAGATCGTGTATGTTAACGACGGTTCCTCCGATGGATGCCGTGAGTTGCTTGACCAGTTGGCAGTGGACGACGATCGAATTGTCGTCCTCCACCTGACACGCAACTTCGGCCATCAGCCCGCCGTCAACGCGGGACTGCACCATGCAATCGGCGATGTCGTCGTCCTGATGGATTCGGACCTGCAGGATGACCCCGGCGCGATTCCGGACATGTTGAGCCGTTGGGAAGAAGGGTTCGACGTTGTCTATGCACAGAGGTTCAATCGGAAAGAATCGTTGCCGAAACGATTTCTGTTCCACAGTTTCTACCGCGTACTCAATGCTGTCGCTGACAGTCCGATGCCACAGGATGCCGGCAACTTTTCGTTGATGGATCGCAGCGTTGTCGATGCGATGGCTCAACTTCCGGAACGCGAACTGTACTTACCGGGCCTACGCAGCTGGACTGGATTTCGGCAGACCAGAATTCCCGTCGAACGTCTTGCCCGGCATGACGACAACCCGCGGGTGTCACTGAGAGGCTTGTTTCGCCTGGCGAAGACTGCGATATTTTCATTCTCCTCCGCTCCGCTCACACTGTTTTACGCGATCGCCGCAATTTCTGGTTTGGTGTGTGCCGGCGCCGTGAGTTTCGTGCTGTATCACAAATTGATGTCGGGACAGGCTGTCCCTGGCTGGACGTCTGTCATTATTACCGCATCATTCTTCGGAGCATTGAACGCACTGGGAATTAGCGTGCTTGGCGAATACGTGATTCGAATCTACGATCAGGTGCGAGCTCGTCCGGTCTATCTGACCGATAACGATGAAAGTGAATAGTAAATAAAACGCTGGGTTTGTATCATTTTGTCTGCGGGTAATCATTCAAACTACACCCGAGAACAACACCAGCGAGGACTTTATGAAAACTGTAAAACCAAAGAAGCCGTATCCAGAGTTTCCGCTGTTCGCACATCAGGCAAAGCAATGGGCAAAGAAGATCAAGGGGAAAATGTGGTACTTCGGCGTCTGGGATGATCCGATGGCGGCTCTTGAAAAATACAACCAGGACATCCACGAGATTCAGGCCGGTCGTGACCCACGACGGACACGGGCGCATGTGTCATCTGGCGAGCTGTCGGTGTACGACATGAGTAATCTGTATCTGGCTCGGCAGCAGCGGCGGATTGACACAGGCGAAGTCAGTCATCGGCACTTCTCGGATTGTCTCCAGTCGTGCCGATTGCTGACTGATCACTTTGGCAAGTTTCAAACGGCATCGGCGTTACGTGCTGCGGACTTCCAGCATTTCCGTGCTGCGTTTCCGTCGACATGGGGGCCGACAAAGCTACGGAACGAAATCGGTCGTGTCAAATCCTGTTTTCGGTGGGCAGCAAGTTCTGAGTTGATACCGGCACTGCCAAATTTTGGACCGGACTTCAACTCGCCGACAAAGACCGTCGGCAGACGCGATCAGCAGCAGCGCGAAGCGGCTCGGGGTGGGAAACTGGACTTCTCAGCGGCTGAGATACAGAAGCTGCTCAAGGCGTCTTCTGGATGGTTGCGAGCCTGTATCTTACTGGGATGTAATGGCGGCATGGGGAATGCGGATTGTGGCCGATTGTCGACGACGTTTCTGGATCTGAAGTCTGGATGGTACGACTTGCCAAGGCACAAAACAGGCGTTGACCGCCGCTTCCATCTGTGGCCTGAAACCATTGAAGCCATTACGACAGCAATGTCCGAAAGAAAGATCACCAAGGCTACCCCTGACGCTACGCTTTGCTTCCTGACAAATACGGGTAAGCCGATCTGGTTTGAATCCACCCGGGCCGATGGCGTGACACACTTCCGCAGTGCCGTATCACGGGCATTTACTGAACTCTGTGCCGAATGTGACGTTGCACGGTCGCAGCGTGGATTCTACAGCCTCAGACGGACGTTTGAGACGGTCGCCGGTGGCAGCAAAGATCAGGTTGCGGTCGATGTTTGTATGGGGCATTCCGACGAATCCATGGCAGCGGTGTACCGACAGGGTATCGACGACCAGCGGTTGGTTGATGTGGGCCAGTTTGTTCACGACTGGTTGTATCCACCTGCAAAATCGAAAGCGGCAAAGTAGAATCTGAGTCACAGCACGCCTTACCCGACGGGGGACAAGCAGTTTCTGAAGCTGCCTGGCGTGTTGTTTTTTTACTTCAGGATGCGACTTTTCAGGAGTCGAATGCCGTGAATATTGAACAGCAAAACAGAATCATCGAACTCGCATTCCAGTGGCAACAAAAACACGAGTGGACAGCGGCATCCAAAGCGGCTGAAAACTTCCGCCATCATCGAGTTCAGGCGAGTAAAGACCGTGTCGTGATTCGCCGAATGCAGGAAGGAAAAACGCCCACCGGGCAGTTGGACTTATTCCAGCATTCCGCTACCCGAAACGAAGAACTTTCGGAGATGTATCACGCACAAGTAATCGACGCGCACAAAGACTTCTGCGAACTCGTCAACCTGCTGCGAACGAATGCACCCGCACTACTGGAGTACGTGCCGACCGTTGACTTCTTTTCAGACAATTCGTCGGCGGACTATTCCCCGCAGATTCGAGATCTGAAGAAACTCGAAGGTGCTGTGCGGGCGGAATACTGCTCGCCAGTGTCGCCGGACGAACCGCCGATTCCACCCGCTGAAATATTGCCATTCGGACTTCAAAAATGTGACGTTGCAAACTGGTGGAGGCGGCAAGGATTTGATGATCCTGTTGAGATCAAAGAAGTTTATGCCAAGGCGATGGAGGCATTTATAGCGGCTGCTCCTCATGCGATTTCTAAACAGAAGCGTGAGCACCTGAAAGCAACAGGGTGCGACGTAAGGAACGCACCAAAGGAACTTCGAAAGATCCTCGACAATATTGGTTTGACCATTAAAAACTGGACGCTGAAAGAACTCGAAAACTGAGGCTACCAGAAATAGCCTGTGGGGATATGAACCGTATCCCGCCAATGTGAATACTTCAGCCTCAATTTCATGGAAACACTTCCACACTTTTGAGGCTCTTTTTATGCAATGGTTTTCAGCAAGTCAGGTTGCAAAGTATTACGGCCTGGCCGTGGCCACGATCACTGGTCACATCGAAGACGGCACACTTGGTGCGATCAATGTCGCCCGAAAGACATCGAAGCGAAAGCGATACAAGTCCAGCGATCAGCATCTGGCAGACTTCGAAGCGGCTCGGGAAAACCCAAAGCCAGCGGCCAAAGAATCGAAGACATCACGCCGGACAATTACGAAGCCGACGAAGGATTACTTCGCAGCGACTGGCGGTGGCAAGTGAACCGCACACCCTACATCGACGGCGACACATTGCAGGACATTGCCAACGCCTACGGCTGCGGTGTCCCACTGGATCGCCTAGCGGCACAGGTCGGTACTGATGAAGACGATCTGCGGCGGCGGCTGGGACTTCCTGAGTGGAAGCGGTTGCCAGAGCAGTTGGTGCTCTTCGATCAGCCACAACGAGACGCAGTCAGCGAGCGATGAAAAAACCGCCACCAGCGGCGAGGCTGATGACGGCTTCAGATTTCACAGTGTTCGGCCAACGGCAATCGAGCGAACACGACACACAAAGGAGTGACTGTAATGATACAACGGAACACCCAGCGGACAACGCCAGAACCGCCAAAAGATCCCATCGTCGACGACATCAAAGCTCTGTGGGACGCAGGCAGAACGTTGCCTGG
>CALFOL010000288.1 GCA_937919915.1 uncultured Planctomycetaceae bacterium | reverse complement strand
CTTCGGATCATCCTTACCTGAAGCACTGGGTGGTCAATCATTATATGCGATTATTCGTGAGCGGGTGCTTATTCTCGAAGAACGTCCTGGAAAGCTGGACGACATTCTCGCCGTCGAAAAAGAGATCTCGCGAGTTCGTGGTGAGATCGAACAGATGCAGGGACGGTTGCGAGTGCTGTCGGACTTGACCGCTTATTCAACCATCACGCTGCAGATTTCGGAAGTACGAAAATACGTTCCGGCCGAGTCTCCGTCGTTCAGGACAATGATGGCTCGCCAGTGGCAGTCAACCGTCGACGACCTGATCGCGGCAGGGCAATGGATCGTGCTGACAGCGATCAGCGTGGGCCCATGGCTGTTGATTCTGGTGTTGTTCGGACTTCTTGCCTACCTGATTCTACGACGGACGTTCAGGTTCAGAATAAAGCAGCCAGCTTGACCGATCGCTCGCGGTCGTGATGCTGGAGATAGAAGCATCTCTACAACAGGATAGATGAAGTATTGGTGTGTATGTATATCTGTGTGGTATGCCGCTGACGCATGAAGCTATTAAAAAACACATACGAATCGAACCTGGGCTGGGAGCAGGCCACTGACGCGATGCAGCAGTGGAACGTGTTCAGAAAACGAAACCGAACCGCGAAGATGATCTGCATCGATATCCAGCCCTATGGGACGACTCAGGCAAAGGAGTCGACAGATCTTATCAACGTTGGAGGTTTCAGTGACCAGGTGTTTAGGTTGATAGCGGACGTGGCGAGCGGCCGCTTCAGTGAGGGACACTGGGTGCATGAAATTGAGAAGGATTCGGTTCAGTTTGGGAGACAGTGGGGAAGCGGATGGTCGAACAACATCGGCTTTCCGCTTTCCACCCTCCGCTCTTGAGACGGGGCTGAATGCCGTTGGGATTACATTGGTCGTTGCGAGTTCGAATCTCGCTCCGCGAACGCGGAAAATTTCATCAATTCCTTGTCGCTGGTTTACACACAGCGGAAATAGCGACCATCCCAACCCGTGAGCTGACCGCCGCGCAGAATTCGCGTCGTGTCGATTGGGCCAGAAGGCTGTTGGATTCGGATTCCGAAAGATTGCTGGTTTCCAACGCACGTTTGATTTGCGAACAGATTCCAGAGCTAAAGTCGGAGTTGATTAGGCGCGTCATGCCGCTGACGTTGCCCAGCCTTCAAGCTGCGGCTGCTGAGTTCGTTTCTCAAGTAAGAACCTGTTTGGATGGCTTCCCCGAAGAATTCAGCAGTCTGCTGGACGCGAATTTCCATGAAGCAACCGGCGATTACCGAGACGCCGCACTACTAACACTGTTGCCAATCCTTAACCAATATAAGGCCGTGCAAAATGCATCAATGCCCGAGCTGCTGGAAGAACTACGCACGCGTCTGAGCCACATTCGCCAATCTGCTTTGAATAGCATCCTGAAGATAACACGTTGACTGGCTGGCATTCGAAATGCGACAGTTCGTCAGGAATCTCCAGAACGGAGGCGCGACGAATACAGAAAACGTTTTGTTTAACCCGACGCCATCGGCGAGACTAGCCGGAATCAATCTCGCGAAAAGTTGCAACTTATTGAAATGTATTGCGGTTAAACGAGCGACTCAGTGCGACGACAGAATCTGCATCAGCTGTCGCAGTTCGTCGTCAGTCTCTTCGGCGGAATCGACCGTGTTGGCGATTTCCGTCCGCAGGATTTCCCGGTAACGCAGTTTCATGCGGCGCGCGGCCTGCTTGATCGCGTCTTCTGACATGCTGAGTTGCGGAGACAGATCGGCATAGGGAACTCGTGCGGCATCCTGATTGATGTGTGGTTCCAGCAGCGCAAACAGCTTTCCATGATTGCGTTCTGAGTATTCGTCGCGCAGTGCGGCCGTCGTGTTCTGCAGTAACGTAAGCGCCCAGCGACGTTCGAACAGTTGATTGGCTGACATCGTCGCCGATGCGACCTGGTTGTACTGCTGCTCGCCGGATTCGAAATCCAACGACAACACCGTCTGGCCGCCACCACGTTTTTCAGCGGTTTGACGGCGATGATCAGCGTTCAGGAAGTTGGCAACAGACTTCAACAAAAACGATCGAAACCGCCCTCGATCGCGATCGGCTGATTTCACAAATTCTGATTCCAATAGATGGACGAAGAAGCCTTGAGTCAGATCTTCCGCGTCGCCCGGCGAATGTCCTTTTCGGCGAGCAAACGCGTACACCGGAAACCAATAGATCCGGCATAATTCCTGCATCGCGCCGCGAGCCGTTCCGCTGCTGTCATGTCCCGCTGCGCGGACGATGCTCCAGTGTGTGGTTGCGAATTGTTTGTGGCCGGGTGTGTTCATTGAGAGTGAGTCTTCAGCATCGCTCAGGACGTTTGCGGATGGAAGCCCCAGTCACGGCAGTCGTAAAGCATTGTAAGGTAAAAGGATAAAACAATTTCGCAGAAAATATGTCACCTTTGAATCAGGACGGATTAGGGAAGGATAGCATCATCCTTTAAAGTGGAGTCCTTCATGTCAGAACAGCCGAAAACGTGTGGTCAATGCAACGCCGAACTTCCTGCGGACAGCGTGTCTGCGTTGTGTTCGCAATGCCTGCTGCAGATTGGTTTTGAGACTCAGCCGCAGTAAGATGCCGGACAAGAGAGCTCATTCGCAGCTCAGCCCCCGTTTGTGGCTCCTATGGTTGCCGAACTCTCGTCCCATTTTTCCCAACTGGAAATCCTGGAGGTGCTTGGTCATGGCGGCATGGGAGTCGTCTATAAGGCTCGCCAAATCGAACTGGACCGCTTGGTCGCTCTGAAAATCCTGCGGCCCAACATCAGCCATGACACTGGTTTCGCCGCACGCTTTCTGCGCGAGGCACGCGCTTTGGCGAAGCTGAATCATCCGAACATTATCACTGTATACGACTTCGGTCGCAAAGAAGCTCTGTTCTTCTTCATCATGGAATTTGTCGACGGCGCCAACCTCCGCCACGTTGAACGCGTCGGGCAACTGAGCCCGGCGGAAGCGTTAAGCATCGTCCCGCAGGTCTGTTCTGCTCTTCAGTACGCTCACGACAACGGTGTTGTGCATCGCGACATCAAGCCGGAGAACATTCTGATCACCAAATCGGGTGACGTACGCATTGCGGACTTCGGGTTGGCAAAGCTGGTAGGCAACAAAGACGACGCTCCGCTAACCGGTACATGGCAGGTGATGGGCACGCCACACTATATGGCTCCGCAACAGTTCGAAAAGCCAACCACCGTTGATCACCGCGCCGACATTTATTCGCTGGGAGTGGTGATCTACGAGTTGCTGACAGGAGAATTGCCGATCGGTCGATTTCGGTTGCCGTCGGAAAAAGTGCAGGTCGACGTGCGACTGGATGAAGTGGTGTTGCGGTCGCTGGATAAAGAGTCGGACCGCCGCTATCAGCGAGTCACAGATGTGGCGACGGCTGTTGAGGAAGCGTCTGTCGCGAGCCCCGTTGCCACAAAAGCGTGGTCCTCAGCCGCGAGGCATACAGAGCAAGCCAAACGGAAT
>CALFOL010000287.1 GCA_937919915.1 uncultured Planctomycetaceae bacterium | reverse complement strand
CCGGAGGTCGTCATCGTGATTGATAAATCGCTCAACGCAAAGGGAGTCGGCTATTCAGGCGGTTTCTCTGCCGCGCTGGATGCATCTTCCGGCGTTGTCTCTGGTTCCGGCTTTGTCTCTGGTTCGGCTTTGTCTCTGGTTCCGGCTTTGTGTCCGATTCAGGCTCAACGGCCTGCTGCTCTGCATGCATTTTGAGCCCCAGCTCCTTGAGGTCATTTGCGATAGCATCGTTTCGAGCCTTCTCCGCGCGCATGTCCTCCTGGGCATTGTAGCAACCGACACACAATGTGATCAGCAACAGCCAACTGGAAACTCTACGCATGATTCTGATTCCTGAATGTCTTCTCTAGTCAAATGCGAACTCACCAAAATGCGACCTGCTCACATTCTCCGAAAACGCACCATTTTACATCGCCAGTTTTATCGCTAGCCAGTTTATTTCCAAACCGGAAGCGTAAGCGAGGAGTCTTCGAAAGGTTCGGTCCTCGCTTCCGCTGGGGATTGGCGGCACAGTTGCGTTGTCCAGCTAACCTTCGATCTCAAATCCCTTACGATTATGCCGTGCGACAAAAGCCTGTGCCATCGGATCACCAACGATTGCTTCCGCATCCGGATCCCATCGAATCTTACGTCCCAGCCGCGCGGCGATGCCCGCCAAGTGACACGTCGACAACGCGCGATGGTGACTGAAGACGTCCGAAATCGGTTCTTTGCGTTCGACGACGGCTTCGAAGAAGTTACGGAAGTGATCGACCAGTGAGCGATTTTTGTAGACGCTCTCGAGTGCCCCGTCGGGTAGAGGGGTTGATGCAAGCTCTTCGACTGCTGCGCCCGTCAGCTTTCCGCGGTTCACGAAGATGCGTCCTTTGGTGCCTTCGAACAGAATGCCATTGTCTCCGTCATGGCGAATTTCGATCTGTTTTCCGTTCGCAAACGACGCATTAATCCGGAATTCAGTCGCCGTGTTGTATTTCGAAGCGTCCGTGGGATGACCATTCTGAAACGGTACGGGATGTTTTGCTATCACTGGGTCGATGGTTGTCGGGCCGGTCTCAGTCAGGCCCAGCGCCCACGTCGCAATGTCAACATGGTGAGCGCCCCAGTCCGTTAGCTTGCCACCAGAATATTCATACCACCAGCGGAATTCATAGTGAGCACGCGACCAGCTTTTTGTTTCCCCGTTTTTGCCAGCCAAATAGCGAAACGCTGTGTCCGGTGCTGGCCCCAGCCAAAGATTCCAGTCTAAGTTCCCAGGTGCTTCGGCAACCGGGAGTTCCGGGCTGGTCGGTCCGCCGCCGATACTGCAGGTTGCCCTGGTGACATCGCCGATGCGCCCCGCCTGGATCAAGGCAATCGCGCGGAGGAAGTTTTGATTGCTGCGTTGCTGAGTTCCAATCTGCACGATCCGTTTCGTGTCGCGGCACACCTGGCACATCTGCCGACCTTCATCGATCGTCAGTGTCATCGGTTTTTCGCAATAGACATCCTTACCAGCCTTCATGGCTTCAATCGCGATCTTGGCGTGCCAATGATCGGGCGTCGAAATGTGCACGATGTCGATGTCGTCGCGATCCAGGATGGATCGATAATCTTTCACCTGCGTCGCTTCAGCCTTCGTCCACTCCCTGGCAAGACCTGCCGCCAGTTCGCGACGCATCGAATCAGCATCGCAAACCGCGACGTAATCGCCGTACTTGCGAAAGTCCGGAGCCGAACCGTAGTTGCCATCCAGCCCTGTGGCCTTCTGACACCAGCGACTCCCCGTGCCGATGGCTCCTACGCGCGGCCGGTCATTCGCACTGACAAACCCAAACGCCCTGTCATTACCGGACGATAAAACAGCGGCACCTGCCCATGCAAGAGTACTCTGAAGTGCGCGACGACGGCTGATGTGTTGCTGTTCGGACATAACGGCAGGCTCCTGGTTATCTTGGATGGAAACGGAATTCGAACCCGTTGATGAAGCTTGGAATATTGGGGGCGGCCGCCATGCGACATCACCTTCTCGCAATCCGGTGTTGGTAGGAAAGGCTTCGTTCATAATGTTGTCGTGTCGACCGAGTGTTTTGAAACTACAGCAGTTCCAGCTGACCCGTGGCTGCGAAGAACGCGTTTGGGACTATGACAGTCGTGTCCCATGAGCCAGACGCGTTCACGACTTACCAGGATTTGCTGTGGTGGTTGAGCGGCCGTCATGGCCGTAAAGTTACCGCGATGGTGCAACCAAAGCGAGTCGCTTTATTCAGGAATACCGTCGCGGATAGAACCCCTGCAGCGACCATAACGCGCCGAAGGCCCTGCCGGCGTTCGCTTCGAGTGTTCGCAGCAACGGCTACTTCCCTTCGACGGTCCAGAGCCGATAGAGTTCGCTGTTCCTGCGATATCGTTCGCGACTTTCCTTGTTGCGTGTCGACTTCATCTGGTCTTCAGTTTCCCGAGTATAGACCTCAACGGACTCTGGTCCGAGATCGCCTGTTTCTGCGATCCACTGATCCAGTTGCACACGATGCTGGTCCAGTGGCGTGGCGTGTCCAGATTCGTCCGCCAGGTTCTGTGTCTGCCAACGATCCTGGCCATACAGGTAGAGTTCTTCTGGCGGACGACTGTCAGCGAATAGCAGTTTTTCCGCCAATGGACCAAGCGTTTCATCAGCGTGCATTGCTCGCAGGCGTTGAAGAATGAGCTTCATGTCCTTGTATTCGCTGGGCATCAGGTGCGGTCTGGCAGAATAGAAGTTTCTGACGTAGAGATACCGTTCCGTGCGGACAGAGCGGATACGATCAACCGCCTCACCACAACGATCGCGCGCTGCAAAGACGGCTGATCTGCGCTCGTAGTTTGCTTTCAGAATATCCTGCCCCTGCATTTTCTTAGGAAGATCAATGCGGGCAGCAGCAAGTGACATCGCGGCGACGTCAATGTGTTCGACAAGGTCTGTGCGGGTAATGCCGCTGCCGATCCCCGGGCCCACGTACAATCAACGGAATATGAGTTCCTTCGTCATACAAAAACTGTTTGCCGCGTGCATGGCTGATCCCGTGGTCGGTAAAGAAGACGACCAACGTCTTATCCAGCAAGCCTTCATGTCGCAAACGATCGATCACACGTCCCACGTGTTGATCCGTAAACCTGACTGAATCCAGGTGTAGCAACCAGCGTCCGGAAACAACGTCGGAATCGGCCGCACGCCATCGGGTAACACGGCGCGATGTTCACCACGGCCGCTGCGATGATGATGGGCGCCGATTGATGTTTGATACATGCCTGTAATCATGGCGGAACGAAAAGGCGAACAGACCGGTGCCGTCGCATACGCTCGTGTGAATCGCAGCCCTTGCTCCGCGAGACGATTAACATGCGGCGTTTCGATCGACGTTTCGCCGTCGCATGAAAAGTTCGCAGACATATCGTCGACCACTATCCACAGCATATTAGGACGATCATCCGCGGCAGTGACACAGCACGGAAAGCCGCAGACAACTCCCACGAGAACCAGAAGAAGCTGGTAGACGCGCATAAACAATTCATTCA
>CALFOL010000286.1 GCA_937919915.1 uncultured Planctomycetaceae bacterium | reverse complement strand
GCCGTAGGCCACGGGTTAAACGATCTCCATCCTTCAAGAACACGACCATGGAATACACCTACACAGACATCTCAAAAATGATCGACCACTCACTGCTACAGCCAGTGATGGATCAGGACACACTCGAAACCGGCATTCAATTAGCGCTGGCTTACGACGTCGGCAGCGTCTGCATCATGCCTTACTACCTGAAGCGATGTGCGGAATTGCTGAAGGGCAGCACGGTCAAAGCGTCCACCACAATCGGCTTCCCTCACGGCGGTCACACCACCGCAATCAAGAAGGCCGAAGCCGAACAGGCCATCGCCGATGGCTGCGAAGAACTCGACATGGTGGTCAATATTTCCAAAGTGCTGAGCGGTGACTGGAATTACGTCGCAGCCGACATCAAAGCCGTCATCGATGTGGCTCACGCTTCCGGCCAAAAGGTGAAGGTCATCTTCGAAAACTGCTTCCTGAACGACGATCAGAAAGTTCGCCTTTGCGAAACCTGCAACGAACTGAAAGCCGACTGGGTGAAGACATCCACCGGGTACGGCACCAGCGGAGCGACCATCGAAGACCTCAAACTAATGCGTAAGCACGCCGCCGATGACGTTCAAGTGAAAGCCGCGGGCGGTGTGCGGGACTTCGAAAAACTGATGGAAGTCCGAGCACTCGGAGTAACCCGAGTGGGCGCAAGTGCCACCAAAGGCATGCTGGACGAATGCCGCAAACAGCTCGGTCTGGATCCGATCGAAGCGTCAAATGCTGGCAACACGTCTGGGTATTGATCCGACGGATTGACGACTTCATCGAGTTGGACGGTCTTAACTCCATACGGGATGTGGCTCGGTGGTCCTCACCGAGTTGCACTCTCGTTCCCAGGCCGGAGCTTGGGAACGAGTTGGAAAAATTGGGTCGCGGACCTGCGTATCAGGTGCAGTGGGCGGACTCATTCATCAGGGAGTTTTCCACGGCGCGAAAACGGCCGGAATATAACCAGCGTTCCCACCACTTCGGTCGCCGCATCCGCGGATCATCGTCAGTTACCACGTGTTGTTTTCCGAGGCGCGTGACCAGTTGAATCTGACCGTTTCCCGTTACTTCGCTGACAATCCAGTACTTTTCGACAACGTAGCTGTACGATTCTCCCTTAGCAGCGGGCATCGTGTTTTGAGCCCGCGGGCCGGGTGAAGAACTTATCTTATGCTTACGGTAGATCAGCCAATCGCCTGGTTTGAAGTCGTTCATCCCCATTATGTTCCCTTGGCAGCCCATTCGAGTGTTGCTGGTTTGCTTCGAAGATTTCAGCCTCTAAGATTCCTGCTCCTAAAATATTGTAACAAATCTCACGGTCGAGAAAGAGGGTGATTCCTTGAACAATGAAGCACTTCTCAAACTGACGCTCGAAATCGTTGGTGGGCTGGGTCTGTTTC
Source organism: uncultured Planctomycetaceae bacterium (assembly GCA_937919915.1). Lineage (GTDB taxonomy): Bacteria > Planctomycetota > Planctomycetia > Planctomycetales > Planctomycetaceae > Fuerstiella. Next base: position 6,939 of record CALFOL010000286.1, on the reverse strand, counting down.
TACTGGGCATGAAAAACATGTCTGAGGGGATGCAGGCCGTTGCTGGTCAGAGCCTGCGGCGAATGATTAGCGCTGTCACCAACAACAGATTCACGGCCACCACGGTCGGTGTGATCGTGACGTGCGTTGTTCAGTCAAGCTCTGTCACCACGGTCATGGTGGTTGGTTTCGTCAACAGCGGGCTGATGAAGCTTCCGCAGGCCATCGGCGTCATCATGGGGGCCAACATCGGAACCACGGTGACCGGCTGGATTCTGGTGCTGAAGATTGGCAAGTACGGTCTGCCGCTGCTGGGTGCAGCTGCGTTCGTTTACCTTTTCGCAAAGAGTGACCGCTGGCGTTTCTGGGCGATGGCATTGATGGGCGTCGGAATGGTGTTCTTCGGTCTGGAGATCATGAAAGACGCCTGCTCGATCATCAAAGAAATGCCCGACTTCAAAGCGTGGTTCAAGGCCTTCAACGCGGACACTTATGCGGGCGTTCTGCAGTGTGCACTCGCGGGATGCGTCCTGACAACGCTGGTGCAGTCATCTTCGGCGACACTTGGAATTACGATTTCTCTGGCCAGCCAGGGAGTCATTTCCTTCGAAACGGCGGCCGCGCTGGTCCTTGGTGAAAACATCGGCACCACGATTACCGCCTTCCTGGCGTCTTTGGGGGCAACTACCGTCGCTCGCCGAGCTGCGTATTTTCATGTCATCTTCAATCTCGTGGGTGTCCTCTGGATCACAATTATCTTTCAATGGTACATCGGACAGATACAGGAATTCACGCCCGGTGATGTCGACACCGTGCAGACAACCACGGCCATCAGCTACGAATCCGATCAGACCACTGGTACGAACGTTCAGGCAGACGACGTTCCCATAAAACTGAAAGAAGTCACCATTACTGTCCCCCAAAACGAAGCCGTGTCAGAAGTGACGTCGGATGCCAAGATCGCGAATTGGGACGTCAGTAACGAAGCCGGCAAGCAGGTGCTTCGAGTCGAATTCCTGCAGCCGGTGACCGGAGCAGTTGAGGTCCGTGTGACGATGGAAGGCGATGACACAGGACCACTCACCAGCCTGCTGGTGAACGACCAGTTTGATGTGCAGGTCGGCAGACGCAGCGAAACCTATCCGAACCGGTCAGCCGCGATTGCGATGACACACACGATCTTCAACATTGTCAACACGTTGATGTTTCTGCCGTTTGTGTCCGTATTTGTGAGTCTTCTGAATTGGCTGGTGCCGTCCAAAGGATTTAAAGAAAAACCAAAACTGACAGACCTCGACATTCGCATGCTGGAAACGCCCACGATCGCCATTGAACAGTCACGTCGAGAGATCGAACGCATGGGCATTGGCTGTGCAAAGATGCTGGACTGGCTGGCTGACTTGCGCAACCAGGAAGAACCAGACAAGGTCCTTGCCGATCGACTGAAACAGCGAGAGCAGATCCTGGATTCCATGCAGGACGAAATGGCTGATTTCGTAACGCATCTTTTGGCAGGAAATGTGCCCCACGCCGTCGCAGCGGAAGCACGGCAACAGCTGCGAATGACGGACGAATACGAATCCGTCAGTGACTATATTGCAGATCTTGATAAATTCGACCGAAAGCTTCGCCGCGCTGGTCATCGCTTCACGCTCGAACAGCGCGATGTCCTGGGCTCATTGCATGGCCATGTCACCGAATATCTGGCAGCAGTCAATGAAGCGCAGGCAAAGGGCAACCCCGAAGTGCTGACGCAGACGGATCCGGCGTCTCAGCGAGTCAAAGGCGAAATTAAACAGCTTCGCCGCAAACACCTGGAGGACTTGTCCAATGGCTCCATTCCGCCCGCGGTCAGCGTTGCATGGCTGGCGACTCTAAACGCTTACTCGCGTGTTCGAGACCACGTCCATAACATTGCCGAAGCCGTCTCCGGGGAAAAATAACAGAGCATTTCTCAGTGAACGCGACCGTTTTTAGCTCTCGTTCCCAAACCCCGTCGGCGACGTTTCGCAATGCAAACCGTTAAAGTGCTGCCGCCGATATTGATGGCGAATATTGATATAAATTGCCATCGTTGGAAGTCCTGGGGGCAGAGTAAATCCGGGAGAATCACGGGAGACCGAAATATGAGCAGCACACTCAATCTGTCGCTGACGGATGAACTGCGGGCACTCGTGAATGAAAACTCAGGTGACGGCACATTGTACGCCACACCCAGTGAGTTTTACTTCGGACCGTTTTACGTTTTTTTATGGCAGCATGTGACGACGGCAATTCGTTTCGGTTCGGCCTAGTAATTCCTGTAGAGGAACTCTTTTCCTTTGCGTGCAAATGATTGTACCTGAGCCGACGTTATTTTTTATCGAATTGCCAAACGCTGATGTTAGAGCTCTTATCGCTTTGAAGAATCAATGTCCGAGGATCTGAAAGGATCCACGTGACCGGATATCCTTTGTTAAAGACGGCCTGTCCACCTTCATGGAATCTAATCGTTTCGTCCTTGCCTGGGCCCCATCGCGTTCCCTCAAGTTGCTTTCGCACCTTCGCAACCGGATCGTCTTCTTTACTCACACCAGACGCATTGACTTCTTTCCTCGCCACAGAAATTCGGTTGGCTTCTTCCAAATCGCCGGCTGCACCCGCTTCCTTGATTGCGACATCCAATTGGGCGACGTAGTCAGCTTTCGCTTTCGCCAGTGCGGCTTAATAGACTCTTTGAGCCTCAACTGCCGTTTCGCTATTAAACGGCTCCTGCGCGATCGAATCGTCTACGCAAACAAAGCGCAGGCAAATAACGACGAGAAACACTTTGCGGCACATGTAACACCCTTTCACATTCAGGAATCGCGAATCAAAAAACCGAGCCGAATGAAAAAGTGTGTGGACGCGACACCGAACGATCGTCCCGGATCACGAAACATGGACCACTCATCGACCGCGCACAGACTGCTTGACACACGAATGGTAAGTCTCCGTTTTGCCCTCCGCAATCACCTGATGCGTACGAATGAGCAGTTTGATTTGGGAGCTAAAATGGTGGGGAGTTAAAAAGCTGTCAGGAACCTGTCAGGAACCTTAGTTTGACAATCAGTCTACGGAATGGGCCGTCATTCCTTGATTCGTGGAGCGGGCATGTCGCGGCCGTTTTGGTGCAAAGTGACTTTATTGCTGGGGCCGGTTTTGGGCAATTCGAATTCCAGCACGGCGTCAACTAACTGATATCGCCATTCCGTTTTACTTTTTGGTTCGAGCGACAGAAACTGCTGGCCGGTAAGCTGTGCCATCATTCGACCGTTCTTGACCTGGACATTAATCTCGACACCCGGGGCCAACTGATATTTCCCTGCGAACCGTGCTGCTTCCTTTGGGTCTACGTTGAATTCGTCAAAGCTCTTCGGCTTGACGTTCATGCCAAGTGCAGCCTGAAATATCTGTTCTCCAAGCTGGTCCACGCCGGAACCAGCCGTGTTGCACAAGAGCACAACTGCAGTCCCGGTCACTCGGCTGACCAGCATCATCGACTGATAGCCGCCAGTCTGTCCATTGTGCCACCGTGTTGAGCCATCACCTGCGATCATCCAGCCAAGCCCCATTGCGCGTTCGCTGTCTTTCGCTGGTTTGTGTTGTTTCCATGCGAGTTCTATGGCTTTGCCCAGCAACCCGTCTGGTGACTTCTGTGATGCTTCCATGAACAACAGCATGTCAGAAACGGTACTCCGAATGGCACCGCATCCCGCGAGTAAATCGAAATCCCATTTTCTGTCGGCCAGCAACGCAGCATTGAACGGTGGAGCAACTCGTGTGGTTTGCTCTGCAGATGGCGAAACTGATGTATCCATCATTTTCAACGGGCCTGTGATCTTCTGTTTCAGAAGCTCGCCGTAACTGATCCCTGACTGTCGTGACAACAAATCACCAAGCAGTCCGACGGCAAGGTTTGAGTATTCGTATGCCTCACCCGGCTTTCGAGTCGGTTTGACGGAACTCATATAATCGGTCAGCAGTGTTCGGTCATAGCCCCTGAACGGATTCGTCGAATCATCCGGATGGATGTTCGAGGGTGAGACTGGAAGGCCGGAATTGTGATGTGACAAGTGCTGAAACGTGACGGATTCACCAACCGTCGGATTCTTCGTTCTTAGTTCCGTCATCACGTGACTGATTGAATCACTGAGTTTGAGCGTGCCCGACTCAACGGCGTCGGCAAGCAGCAGCGACGTAAAAACTTTGGTGATCGAACCGATTTCGTAGAGCGTGCGGTCATCGGGAGCCTGCTTCCCATCCCCGTTTAGCGAACCGTAATGAGCTGTCCACGTCTTGCCGCCGGATATGACTCCGATGGATATTGCGTTTGCTTTTCGGTGTTTCACCCACGGCGCGACGATCGCGTCGATTTTCTTTGCGTGCGGAAAGTCCCCCTGAGCGAAGGTTGACTCGACCGCTGGCAACGTCAGGATAAACACCAAGATTATAGAACGCATGGAATCCTCTTCATTCGGCAACTGGTGGTAGCCCAATCGTTCCGTTTACTTTTCAAGGAGTGCTCTGTCTACCATAAGCACCCGCCCACAAATAATCGCACATATCAATTTCAGCTCAGTCAGTAAGGCAACGGCAATTCGCAGGTTGTTATGTGCGAAAACATATAAGCGATTGCTTGAGTCCGCCATACGGCAGTGGAACGTGTTCTGACTCCGGCCGATTTCCAGGCAGCCATACGTCACGCACGCGGCATCGACCAACACGAAAGGATCTACGAGAAGCCATGTAGGCCGGACCGAGGCCGACGACCACGCCGGAACAGCGCAAACCATCTTTCACGCAGCAACCGTCTGTTTGTCCCGCAACACGATAGATAAGGCCGAAGTTCCGGCAGGGAAACGGTTTGCTCGGTCCGGCCTACAATGACTGCCGCCGACATTGACAGGGCGACTCAGTGTTTCACATTGCGATGACCTCGGTCGACGTAAGTCCTTATCAGGCAACAGTTCAACCGTCGCGGAGACTGCCCAGACTGAACAACTGAGTTGCCGTGCCGACATTGATGGCGAATATTGACATCAATTGCCATCGTTGGTAGCCTTAGGGGAGAGCCAATCCGGGAGAATCACGGGAGACCGAAATATGAGCAGCACACTCAATCTGTCGCTGACGGATGAACTGCGGGCATTCGTGAATGAAAACTGTGGTGACGGCACATTGTATGCCACGCCCAGCGAGTTCGTCCGCGATTTGCTCCGCCGTCAGAAGCAGCGTCAGGAAGCCGCCGAGATTCGGGATGCAATTATCGAAGGATATCACGACGCAATCGAAGGCCGGACGCATGAATTCAAAGGGGATTTGAAGAGCCTGCTGAAGAAGGTCTGATCGTGGCGAAAAAGAAGAATCGCAAAACGACGACTCACCTGACGGAACGAGCGCTGCGGGATATTGCGGGCATCGAGAAATTTTCTGTTCGGGAATTTGGCAGGAAGGTCGCCAATCGTTATCTCGCAAAGCTTGAAGCGGCGATCTCGCGTATCACCGAGGATCCGAGTCTGCTGCGTTCCGAACCAGACTGCCATCCCTGGCTGCGATTCTATCGGGCGGAAAAACATCTGATGGTCTGCGACTATCAGGACTCAGGCCGGATCATCGTGCTGACTGTGATTTATGCCTCAATGGACATTCCGTCGCGACTGACGGAACTGGAACCAACGTTGATGGCAGAAACTGAATTGCTCCATCAAAGACTTCACCGAAAGAAGTGAGGTAAGCCAGGGTTACGCGGCGTTGCGAACCATCTCACTTGAGGCCGGCTGCGCAACCGCGTGCCCCCACCGAGTTGACCATCACGGCGGGTACCGCCGTGCCACAAATTCAATCGCAACTTTTCGTAAACCGCTTTAACCTGCATTGCGGACCAAGTAGGCCGCGCCAAGGAAGTTAGTTTCGCGACAAACTCCTTTGTGCTACTAACGATCGAAATCTTGTTTTCCCACGAAGAATTGCGAGGACAAAAGTTAAGCACGAAAAGGACGAAACAGACGAAAAAAACATTTGCTTCTGGTAATGGCTCCAGCGTTTGCAATCAGCAGAACAGTGGCTCTCGTCCACTTTAACAGAACTGGCAAACCGGATCTTTTCGTGTATTTCGTTTCTTTCGTGGTTGTCATTTCGAATACTGATGCGAGCACTTCCAGTTGCGGCCTGCGCTGTGAACTTCGTGTCGCGGTCGTGCATCACGATTGATGGCTTCACTGCTCGCTTCGGAGTGCGATCCGGAAATACTTCGGTTTGTTCAACGAAGCACGCAGAATTGGGATGTTCTGTTGCTGGAGGAACGATCGTCGCTCTTATTTCGCCCGAGAGTCCGATTTCCAGACGACGAACAAAACGAAGAGGCCTGACGGCTTTGAATGTCCTCGTAATTGTGGCACTGGCCGTTGGCAGCGGAGTGACGATTCCGTCAGTCAAAGATCGTAAGGAAGATTTCACAGTCGTCCAACGTGGCTTCCAACCTGTTCTTTCCGGCGACAGTGAAGAACCCGTGAAGGTGCAGAATGCACCAGCCCGGCATCGGTGACGCCCTCGCCCAGAGCCAACGTCGACAGACTTGTTAACTTCTCTAAATGGACCAGCTGGTCATCAGTGAGATTCGCCCCACCGGTGTGCAGTGAAGATAGACTCGGCAGCCCCTGCAGTTGCTGCAGCCCGGATCCAGTGAACTTCTCGCCGTAAATGACCAATGCCTCAAGGTTCGGCAGTCCCATCAGATGGACCATACCTGCATCTGTAAAGCCACTGTCGCAGAGCGTCAGTTCGTGCAGATTTGTCAATCCACGCAGATGCACCAATCCTTCATCAGTAAATTTGTCATTGCCGTAGAAGGTCAGCGACCGCAGGCTCGACGCCTCCTGAAGATATAACAGTCCTTCATTGGTGAAGTTGCTACCAAGTGACAGAGTCTGGAGGTTCTTC